>DMAP01000409.1 GCA_003446975.1 Clostridiales bacterium
GCCAACTTCACTAAAAATTGCTTGAAAAATCTCAATTCCTACGACAAGTGTCAGTATAATCAACGCAGCTTTTGATAAAGATTTTACATTGAAATATAGATTCAGATATAATCCAAATGGCATCAGCATAAGAAAATTAAAAAAATACAACTTAAGCGCTGTAATAAAACGATAGCCTATCCCGTACGCTATTGCTTTATCAATTAAGTCAAACACAAAACGAAAGGGAATGAGTTGAAAATTCGCACCTACGAGACCTTTACTCGGAGGTATTGATATGCCACCCGATGTGAGTTGAAAAACAACACACATGTAAAATATAAAAGTATAAAACACTATTCGAGAAATCAAGTTTCTTGTATTATTCTTAAAAAAGTCAAACAGAATGTATATAGCCAAAAGTAAAATTCCCAAACTTGTAACACTATAAATCGTTCTCAATATGTAATACCTCCATTTCTACTGGTATAAATCGTGCATCGCCAAGAAAGAGACCATATGAAAGTAGATTTTCATCGATTAACCAAGTATTAAATATTCTTCTAAAACTTCTACCACAAGCGCATGATCCTCCTCAGAAGGCAAGCCTGATACGGTTATCGTGCCTATGACACCTGTATTTCTGAGCGTGATGGGGAATGATCCGCCGTGAGGTGCATACTCACTTGAACTTAAGTAAAAATCTTCCTCCATGCTTTTTTTTGAATGTTCAAGGTACGCCCCCCAATAGTAAGAGCTCTGACCAAAGCGCATGACAACTCTTGATTTTCTAAGGATCCAGGCATCATTGTCAGCCGTACTGCCTGGTAATGCAGCATGATATAGCTGCTGACCACACCGTGTTATATCGATCGCGACAGGCAAACGTCTTTCGTAAGCCTTTTGGTATAATCGTTCGCCGATTTCGTGTGCCATTTCAAGACTAAATGTGTCAAAAACGAGAGTTTCTTCTTGTTTCATGAGCTTTTTTAGTAAGTTGTCTTCGTGTTCATTGTTTAACATGATTGTCCTCCTGATTACTTGATCACATCTTATCACAATCGTTTCATCAAAACCTGCTCATTATCATCCACTACACCAGTATCGAAGAACCCGTACCTGATATAAAAATGATATGGACTATCTTCCACTTCCTTCACGCAAGAAGTGTACATCGCTTTTTTGCCTTCTCTTTTAAATTTCTCGCTGAGAAGATCCAAACATTCCCGCCCAAAGCCTTGTTTCTGGTACTCACGTTTCATCATGAACCGCCAAAGATAAACGCCTGGTTTGTCCACTTCAGGAAGATCATCTGCGACTAGATCAAACATTATAAATCCGATAGCTTCAGACCCATCTGCTAAATATATGCCCTTAAACCACGCTTTTTCAGGATAATAGTGAGCCTGAGCAATTGAGTATGCATTACTTGCCACACATTTCTTTTGACTTTCGGTCAAAGTGTTGCTAAGTTGACAAATCTCGCTCAAGTTTTCTGCGTCAATGTCAACAAATATGATTCTTTCAGGTACATTTTTCTCAACCATAGTAAACCTCTTTCTATAAGTACATTGTAACAAAATATTATTAGAATACCATTAGTTTGCTGCTTCAACGATTTTCAACGAAAATGATCAGGGGGTCGGACCCCTTGATCATATTTCTCATATTTCTCATCTTTGCCATCAAAACCCCATCGTCAAAAATCACTGCCATGATTCACACCTACTTTTTAAGCATGCACGAATCTTCTTTGACAGGAGACCATGCTTCAAGCCTAGGAATCCATCTGGGCACATTCTGTTTATATTCAACATATTCCGCACCAAACCTTCTTTCAAGTCCAGGCTCTTCGGAACAAATAAAATAGAGCGTATTGATGATAAAAAACAGGGCAGCCCAAGCACCAATTCTAAATGACGTGAACAGCATCGCTTCTCCTAACAACGTGATAAGCACACCCAATATCATCGGGTTTCGAACATGACCATACAAGCTACATGTCACCAATTTCCTTGTTGGATCCCATGGGGCAAGTGTACCCTCTCCGATTAAGACAAACATTCGAATCGTCAGCGCCAAAACAGTAAAGCCTGATCCTATAAATACAAAGCCAAACACAGACGTCCATATACTCTGCAATGTAAAATCATTTTCAATCAGCAAAGGAATAACGATTAAGGCAAAAATCGGGAGTATCATTGAAAACAGATGTCTAATGACTTTCACGTTTACCCTCCTTTAAGGTCTTTTCATTACTATCTCCCCAGAATTTTTCATAATACTATTCTCAGGTACGACGCCCCTTATAGAAGTTAGTGGGTACACAACGCAGTTTCGCCCTAGTATTGTGCCTGGATTTAAAACCGCATTGCATCCAACTTCAGCAAAATCACCTATTATAGCGCCAAACTTTCTTAATCCCGTTTCGATGACACTTGTCTCATCCTTAACTTTGACCAATGTTCCATCCGACTTTAAATTAGAGGTTATAACGCCAGCGCCTAAGTGCGCTTTGAATCCTAAAACAGAATCGCTGACATAATTGAAATGTGGGACCTGTACTCTGTTAAAAAGTACGGCATTCTTAACTTCTGTCGAGTTTCCAACGACAACATGGTTACCCAATATGACATTGCCACGTATATAAGCACAATGCCTGATTTCACAATTGTAACCGATTATCGCAGGGCCTTTAATCAATGCCGTTTTTTCGATCGTTGTTCCCTGTCCAACCCAAACATCCTCCGCGATTCTTTCAAAATCACTCGGCAGGGTCTTGGCATACTCCAAAATAAATGAATTGATTTTAGTTAGAACATCCCATGGTTTATCGACGTCATCAAAAATATGCCTCGCATCAAATTCGTTTAAATCAAGTAGGTTTGAAACCGAAAGATTCATCACACTCTCCAATCCTCATCAGGGTAATCACGCACAACTGTTCCACCTCTATCCAAGAACGCAACTTTCATCTATTGCCAGCCTTTCTATTGTTTAGCAAATTTAAATCACATCACAAACTTTATTAACCATTGCTTCTATTGACAATGCACTATCTATCTCAATTTCATATGATAATTTATGAATATGGTACGCCTCATAGTGCCTAGTAGCATCGTAAACCGACTTAAATGCTTGATTTGACGATTCGGCATTATCAACTCTTTTCGCGATCCGTTCTTCCCAGATTTCAATATTGCCACATACAAATAAAAACAGTCTGACCTTTTCTAGGTCTAACCTCATTCTACTAAAGAACTTAGTAAAGAAAGGTTCATGCGCCAACCCAAGGTCAACAATTACATTTAACTCCCTGTCATGGTACTCTTGAATTGTGTCTGCAAGCTTATCATATGCCATAGAAGTTGCAGTCGACCAATCAAGCCCTTGAATCAGGAACTCGTCAAATATGCTATCCTTGCTAATCACGTTATATTTTCTCTGGCTGCTTACGATTTCTGCCACCGTCGATTTACCTGTAGCTGCTTTACCTCTAAAGAAAAGTATCATGTGCTTCTCCAGTTTCCGTATACATAATTGCCAATCCGACTGAATATTCTGATTTCACTATAATAATTATATCAGAAAACCGACAAAACTATGTTTCAATTATATTTCCTGTCATCGAATGTGCTTATTTTCCATTTCTAAAAACCATAAATACATAACTTTAATAAAAGTTCACAGAAAATTCAAACAATATTAAAGTAAAATAGTTGTTTGCCGATAATGATTATGAGATTTACACAGGGAGGTTCCAGCATGAGGATCAGCAATAACCTGATGGCTATGAATACTCATCGGCAATTGAGTATCAACAACAATAAAAGTTCAAAATCCATTGAGAAGCTTTCATCCGGACAGCGAATCAACCGCGCCGGTGACGATGCTGCTGGCCTCGCTATTTCCGAAAAAATGAGGGCTCAGATTCGTGGCTTGGACCAAGCTTCCAGAAATGCACAAGACGGTATTTCCTTAATACAGACAGCTGAAGGTGCGTTAAACGAAACCCAGGCAATTCTGCAGCGTATGCGTGAGCTGGCTGTACAGAGCGCCAACGATACCAATGTGGCTGCTGACCGCTCCGCTCTACAGAACGAAGTTAATCAGCTGGCACTAGAGATTACACGTATCTCCAACAACACAGAGTTCAACGAACGCAAGCTGCTCAACGGCGGTCTTCAGTCTGGCAACCTTGGGGAGCTAACCTTCCAAATTGGTGCAAATGCATTTCAGAACCTGCAACTAGGCATTAGAGCAATGGATGCATTCTCTTTAGGTGTGGCTGGCTTAGCGACGAACTACACTCTTGCCGGTACAGGAGACGTGACCGCAGCAACAGTAACGGGAAATGCAGCGGCGGTTGTGGATGGCAACGTGGTCAC
>DMAP01000095.1 GCA_003446975.1 Clostridiales bacterium
ATCTCAGATAGTGCCGTGATCAAGCAAGGCATTTTTACCTTGATTAAGTGATATCCTTCCTCAAACATTCTCTTGATTATCAGACTGTTATCATCTTTTTGAATGTCTTTTGCGTAGCTTACGTGCGGCAACTTCAGATGCTCTGCAATTTCAGGACCAACTTGAGCTGTGTCACCATCTATCGCTTGTCTACCTGTAACGATCAAATCAAACTCCATTTTTTCCAAAGCTTTAGCCAAAGTCAGAGAAGTTGCCCAAGTGTCTGCACCGGCAAAAGCCCTATCAGTCAACAGGATTGCCTCATCTGCTCCCATTGCCAATGCTTCTCTCAATGCAAGGTCGGCTTGAGGTGGTCCCATGGTCAATACAGTTACGTATGCGCCATGCTTGTCTTTTAAAGTCAACGCGGCTTCTAGACCGCTTTTGTCATCCGGATTGATTATACTTGGTACACCGTCTCTTATAAGTGTCCCAGTGATAGGATCAAGTCTTACTTCATTAGTATCTGGTACTTGTTTTATACATACGACAATTTTCATTGTTTATCCCTCCTATAGCATATGTGCTGAAATTACCATTCTTTGAACTTCTGAAGTTCCTTCATAGATTTCAGTTATTTTAGCATCTCTCATCATTCTCTCGACTGGATATTCTCTGGTGTATCCATACCCACCATGCAATTGGACTGCTTGTGTGGTTATTTTCATTGCTGCTTCTGAAGCAAACAGTTTCGCCATTGCAGCTTCATAGCTATATGGCAATCCATTGTCTTTGTTGAATGCTGCCTTATAAACCAATAGTCTTGCGGCATCAGCTTGAGTCTGCATATCAGCTAACATAAACTGGGTATTTTGGAATTTGGAGATGGATTTCCCGAATTGCTTTCTTTCTTTTACGTATTTGACTGTTTCGTTAATGGCACCTTGAGCGATGCCCAAAGCCTGTGCGGCGATTCCGATACGTCCGCCATCCAAAGTCTTCATGGCGATTGAGAATCCTTTGCCTTCCTTTCCAAGCAGATTTTCTTTCGGCACCTTCACATTGTCAAAAATCAATTCACAAGTTGCTGATCCCCTAATGCCAAGTTTCAGCTCTTTCTTCCCAATTGAGAAACCTTCAAAGTCCTTTTCTACGATAAACGCAGAAATACCTTTAGTGCCTGCTGATTTGTCTGTCATGGCCATAACGATAAAGACATCGGCATAAGATGCGTTGGTTATAAATATCTTTGAACCATTCAATATATAATGGTCTCCATTTAATACTGCTTTTGTCTGCTGTCCTGCGGCATCTGTTCCAGCATTAGGCTCTGTCAAGCCAAAAGCGCCCAATTTTTCCCCGCTTGCCAATGGAACAAGATATTTTTGCTTTTGCTCTTCTGTTCCAAACTCATAAATTGGTGCAGCGCATAATGACGCATGAGCCGATAGTACAACCCCGGTTGTTGCACATGCCTTTGATACTTCTTCTACCAGCATGATGTAGGAAGCATTGTCTCCACCTGCTCCACCATACTTCTTTGGAAACTGAATGCCCATCATGCCATATTTTTGCATTTTTTCAACGGTCTCGATAGGAAATCTCTCGTCCTCATCTACCTCCGCTGCGATTGGCTGCACTTCTCTTTCTGTGAACTCTCGATACAGCTGTTGAAGTAAAATTTGTTCTTTTGTAATGTTAAAGTTCATTTTTAACCTCCATTGTTTGATTCAATATTGTTTTAGATATTTTTTTAACAATCTGATTTTTAAATCAAGGCTTCCTATAAGAAAGCCCTAATTAAACCTTCTAATGTCTACGCTGATGTATTTGGCTATCTCTATTTTGGTGGCATACATGTTGCTTTTCCGTCCAATACAATCACATTGTTTTGATTTGTGCAAGTTGTTCGCATTACGATTCTGTTTTTTTCTTCATTTATTTCGATAACTTCGCCCTCAGCTTTTATGGTGTCTCCAAATCTGACAGGTGCTGTGAATTTCAACTCCTGAGCAAGGTAAATTGTTCCTGGGCCTGGAAGATGAACGCCTAAAACCGCTGAAACCAGTCCTGCAGTAAGCATGCCATGTGCTATTCTTCCCTTGAACATTGTGTTCTTTGATGTTTCTTCATCGATATGAGCTGGATTGATATCCCCTGTTATACCTGCATATAGATAGACGTCTGACTCGCTGATTGTCTTCTGGAAAGAAGCCTTGTCCCCAACTTTTATCTCTTTGATCGTTTTGCCTTTCATCTGATACCTCCTTTTTTATTCACATTTATAGTTATGCATGTTTCATGCCAATAATGTGCTTTATCTAAAAAATACTAACGCTTGCAAAATCAACGGTTTCGAAGAACGCCATATCGCTCATCATATTTGTTAAATATTTATCACTTAAATTCCAAGATTCTTCGTATTTGTGTACGGTTTTGTTTGCAAAAATTGAAATATATGTAACTAATTCTTGACACACTTTACGTTAATTGATTAATTATGTAATTACAACCTTACACATCAAGATTATATTTGTCTATTTTTTCATAAAATGCAGTTCTGCTGATACCCAATATTTTTGAAGCTTTTGATTTATTGAAGTTAACCGCCTCCAGACAATTCAATATGGCTTTTCTTTCAGTTTCTTCTACAATCTCTTTTAGTGTTTTGAGTTCTTCAAAATCATAGTTGCTTGAAATATCCAAGGGTAGATGCTTTGGTCTAATAACTGACCCCTCATCTATAATATTGATTGCTCTTTCAATAATGTTCTCTAACTCCCTAACATTCCCAGGCCAATTGTATCGTTTCAACTTCATAATTGCACTTTCACTGATTGTTTCTATTTTTTTAAGATATCTGACTCTGAACTTTTCAATGAAGCTTTTACTCAACTCTTCTATATCCTCAGTTCTTTCTCTTAAGGCTGGAATATGCAAAGTCACAACATTTAATCTGTAATATAGATCCAGTCTGAATTTTTTTGCTTCAATCATTTGTTGAATGTTTCTGTTTGTCGCTGCTATAATCCTTACGTCAATTTTTTTTGTTTTTGTGGAGCCAATTCTTTCTATCTCGCGCTCTTGTATGGTTCTTAGCAATTTAGCCTGCATATTTAGCGGCATATCTCCTATTTCATCTAGGAAAATTGTGCCTTGATCCGCAGCCTCGAACTTCCCGATTTTACCACCTTTTTTTGCACCGGTGAACGAACCTTCCTCATAACCGAATAATTCTGACTCCAGTAGGTCGTCTGGAATGGCCGCACAATTGACCTTTATAAAAGGATTCCCTCTTCTCGCACTGGAATTATGAATAGACTGGGCAAAAAGCTCCTTGCCTGTTCCACTTTCACCTAAAATTAACACACTTGAATCAGTATAAGCCGATTTTTTCGCCATGCTGATAGCCTGTTTGATGGCACTGCTTTTACCAACTATATTGCTGAATCGATATTTTGCTTTATTCATCTGCGTTATTTCATCTCGATAGTTTTCCAGCTGCTGCTCTATTTTTGTAATTTTATTATAAAGCTCGTCCAACTCCCCAATATTACGGAACATCACTTTCCCTACTACATTGGTGACTTTGCCATTTTCAAAAACAGGAATTCTGGAGGCTATAATGTAATTGTCTTTTATTTTTTGCAGATCACCTATTTCTGAGACACCAGTCTTTGCGACTATATGAAGTCTGGTATTTTCAATTACCTCTGTGACATGTTTCCCCACAAGATTTTCTTTTTCAAGACCGAGAAATTTCTTGTAGGCGTTTGATATCATTTTTACATAACCTTCTGAATCGACAACAATCAACCCATCGTATGCCATGTCAAAAATGGTCTTCAATATCTCTTTTTCTGTTTTCTCCGATGAAAGCTGCTCTTCGATTCGATTATATTCAGTTATATCCCGAGCGGTGAGAACGCATCCGATATATTTATTTTTTCTCAAAACAGGTTCTTTAAAGATAATTATCTTTTTGTTTCTTAAGTTCAGGACTGTACTGTAGGATTCCTTATCTTCTGCTTTAATGGTCGAGATATCTTGACTGTCTAAAACATCAGAAATATGCATCCCAACGATTTCATTTGCGTCAAGATCAAATATTTCTTCTGATCTTTTGTTTGCTTCCACAATGTTGCCTACTCTACTTAGCAATAATACACCACTGTCAACGCAAGACATAAATGATCTATGCTTGGATACACTATGCTGAAGTTTTTCATAGTGCATCTTCATGACGTGCCTTTTCCGAATCAGGCTCTTAAACTTGCCCAAGTCATCGACAACGAAAAACAGCTCGCATGATTTGTTGAAAATTGTGTTTGTTTCTTCAAATTCTTTCACAACGCATATGTCTTCAACAGGCTTCATAATATCATATACCCGTTTGTCTGCAAGATCATCTTGTGTTGTTGTTAATGCAAGACCAGTCAAGATGCCAGTAGGTTCATTATTGATATTGAGAACCGGAAAACTGTCAACGTTGTACTTCTTAATTTTTTCACGTACCTCTGCCAATGATTCATCTTCATATATGACGACAGGATTCTTCATCATTATTTCATTTATTAACAGACTAACACCCCCCAGGAAAGAATGCGATTTGTAAGTTAAGACTTACAATTAATGGCATGTTTTTATTATACAACTTTGTTTAAAATATATCAATGTTTTTTTGTCAATATTTATGGATATTGTATGAAATACTTTACATAATCAATGTTAATGTATTATTAACATTTTTTTAATCTATTACCAATGGTTTTATTGTATGCTATAATATATCGAGGAGGTGACACGATGAAAAACTTAAATATCCTTATACTAACCGCTCCCTTCGGAAATGGTCATAAAATGGCGGCTAATTCATTGGCTGAGACTTTCAAGCAAGAAGGATGCAATGTGATAGTCCGTGATCTGTTCACAGAATCCCATCCTGTGCTTACTAATAATATTTCGAAAACCCATAACCGTCTATTCAATCTCGGAAGCACTTATTCGTACTTCTATTACGGCATCGATAAGATTTCTTCTACCAGATTGATTAATGTCTATCGCATGTTCGGGTACAACACCCTAAAAAAAATTATTAAGGAATATCAGCCTCATATAATAATTAATACCTTTCCCATGCTATCAGCTCCTGAGTTCATGCGAAAATATCAGTTAGGTGTTCCTGTAATCAACGTGGTTACCGATTATTGCTGCCATAGACTTTGGATAAATGAGGATTTTGACAGAATTTACCTAGCAACAGATGATTTGAAAGAAAAACTGATTAAAATGCATATCCCTGTAAGCAAGCTTGAAGTAACCGGCATTCCGATTCGAGCTGGTTTTGAAGAAGAAATTGAT
>DMAP01000259.1:0-859 GCA_003446975.1 Clostridiales bacterium
TTGTTGCCTTCTTTTTTAATAGTACACGTCTTAAGTTGACCATTTAACATATCATGCTTAACATCGATCTTTATCAGGTTGTTTTTATTGGTTATCTTTGACAGGAATAATCCATCTTCAGTCAGTGTCCAACCGTTATTATGTTGCTTGTACGTGAAACTATGATAGTCTTCTTTGCCTTTGAACCTGGGATGTCCTTTTGGGAGGATACCATCATATTTGATGAAGTTTGAACCTTTATTATCTGAAACTGAATACGGAAAGTTTCCTGCAGGTACATCTTTTCTTTTGACAAAGGTTCCTTTTCGTGGTTTGAGTCCTCTAAGTCTTCCGTTCTTGATATCATCAAGGAACTTAAAGTATGCCTGTTGTACTCTTTCGAATACATTCAGTCTAACATGAGAATGTATATTATTGGTATAATTGAAGAATTTGAGCTGCTTTTCGAGTAGTCTTGAATCCGGATATAGTCCATATACATCAAACAGTTCAACTCTTGTTGATAGAAGGTCGTTCCATAGTCTTCTGCAGGTCTCCAGAGTTTCTTCCATCTTTACTTCCTGTTCCGGGGTCGGATGGATAGGAAACCTCAGGTTTCTACAGTTCTGACTTTCTTTTTTGACCATACTTTCACCTGAAAAACAACAACAGTATATTCTTTTCAAATCATTTTAATGTTGCTTTAAATGTTTGCTTTTTTTATCGATGGAATAGTTGAACTTTGTTACGATGAGTTAATTAAAAGCCAGTGGGGTACGATTCATCCTACGACTAAAGTCATAGGCTTTCTCTTCTCCTACACTCCATCAATCGTAAAACGATGAATGATTTCTCCTGATAGTTTTGAGGAACCTGAAAT
>DMAP01000259.1:931-3209 GCA_003446975.1 Clostridiales bacterium
ATTAATATCTTTTAACCAGGGAAACTTCTCCGGAGGAGGGGATACTGGAGCAGGTATCCCCGGGGGTGTTCCTCCGGATTCCTGGGGGGATGGTTGCTTTTTTGTAAAACAGGCCAAACCAAGAAGGTTTGGCGAAAAATGTCTGCTTTTTTGTTAGGCGATTTCAGTCTGCTGCTTATTGTTACCGGGTAGATCTTCGTGGAATTCCGACTTAAATCCATCGATGACATCTTCGGCGACCCGACCAAGTTCCAGTTGTAATGCTTCATCAAATAATTCATTGCAACATGAACAGTCTCCCATATTCTCTGCGAGTTCTTCGATTATGTTTTCTCCGATGGAAGCCATTACTTTTTCCTGGTCTTCTTCACTGATATCCATTTCACACACGGCTTCGTTAACGCTTTCCCGCGTAAGGATCGAGACTATACATGTTTCAGGATCGAACATTTCTGAGTATATCTCGTCGTTGCAATCAAGGCACGTTACACTTAGCTTGCCATCTTCAATATTCGTTGTCAGGTTGTGACCTAGATGGTCCTTTACGATCTTCGATAGAGGTTTCAATGCAGAACAACTCCTTCGGTGATAGGATTCTCCAATGACTGTCCAGAGGACATTACGTAAGGATGAGCTCTTACATTGATCAGCATTTCTTTCCATGCTTCTGACGACCAGACTGGTTCTCCCCACTGGTTGTTTTCATAGGACCACACTGCCTGGTCGTTCTGCTGGTAGTACCTGTGATGAATATCATCCTGATCCAGCCAGTGCTGTGGGACAGCAAAGTCGATCTTGGAGAGATCGTGTCCTGCGGCCTGCAACAATTTTTTTGTTGTGAGGTTTGTCAGTAGGAGGTGTTTGTCATTTCCAAGGGGCTCTACAAGATACTGGCATTTCTTAATGATCTGCTCGTGCTTTCTGAAAAATTCAGTATCGATGATTGACAATGATATTCCGTTTATGTCGATGTGTTCCTTATGCATGTTGATTTCTCCTTATTGCTTATTATTGTCAACATTTTGTCGGAATGATATCTCCTGCAATGTCGAACCTGATATCCAGTTCCATGATGCGCTCAGTCATTGCTTCGTCGCTGTCCATTGATTCGTATATCTTGTATCCGCCACTTTCAAGTTCACTGGATATGTTCACAAACATCTTCAGAAGTACCTTCTCGAACTCCATGATCTCTTTTTCAATCATTGATGCTGAAAGATAGATTCCGGGATAGTAGCGGTGGAAGGACTTGGTATTGGTTTTTTCATTGAAGACTTTCTTGACACTATCCGGGATATTTGTTCCTTCATCTTCGTACTGGGCTATTTCATCTCCATCGATGGTAGCGATTGTGACTTCCCAGACATGTGTTTCGTTTTCAATCGTCCATTTGTTTCCTTCGACATGTTTGAATTCCCAGTCTGTGAGGTTTACTTCATCATCCGGCATGAAGGAACCTTTTATCTGTTCGTTCAGTTCATCAAGGTAGCATTCTATGTCTGATTCGTAGACATCAATGGATAGTCCCATAGATCTCTCGTGGTCATAGAAATGGTTCGACTTGAAGATGGACATATAACAAAGGTGTTCGATCGTCCTGACCGGTGTATCTTTGTCTCTGGTGAGCCGCTGGTAGTTGTAAATTTCCAGAAGTTTCATGCAGTTCGGAAGGGATTCCTTCAGTTCCGGATGGGCACTGAGAAGCTTTTCGAATTCGATGTTTCCGTAGAAGGCCATTCCGTCCCCTTGGCTGTATGAGAGTGACCAGCGAATATCTTCATCCGGCAGGCCATGTTCTTTCAGCATCTCGGAGAAAAAGTATCTTAAGCTGTCTCTTATTTCATATCCGTACTTATGGAAAAGATCACGATAATTTTCAATAGCATTCTTTTTGGCCGAAGGACTCAGGTCGTTCAGCTTGAATATCTGAATGAATTCTTTTTCTTCGATGTTTATGATTGGGTTTAGTTCTTTCATGCCGATGCCTCTTTAATTCGATGATTTGGATAATGTGTGCTTTTTTGAAAGGAAAACAGAAAAAGAGCAGAGTACGGAAAGAGGAGGACGTTAGATAACTATCTGGTTTCCTTCTGTGTCAATGCTGTGTATCTCGATGAAAAGATCAGGATCAGCATTTCGTTTCTCTATCAACGATGAGATGAGAGATGCTTTTTCTGCCTGGTCTTCGGGAAGGCTCACTGAACAATTACATCCTGTTTTCTTATCTGTATAGTAGTACAGTCCTGCTCCTCTTGATTCCTCGAAGCTGGCTGGAAGG
>DMAP01000258.1 GCA_003446975.1 Clostridiales bacterium
CTTTTTGCAAAACAGGCCGAACCTTTCTGGTTTGGCGAAAAATGTCTGCTTTTTTCTTAGGATAATGTTTCTGCTTGCAGCGGATTGCCATCCGGCAGATCTTCGTTGAATTCCGATACATAGCCATCGATAATATCTTCGGCAATCTTGTCAAGTTCCAATTTCAGTGCTTGTTCGTGGTATTCGTTGCAGCAGGAATGGTCTCCCATATTCTCTGCGAGTTCTTCTATCGTACATTCTCCGATGGAAGCTATGACCTTTTCCTGGTCTTCTTTACTAATACCCATTTCATGTACAGCATTAATGACGCTTTCCTGCGTAAGGATTGAGACAATGCAAGTCTCAGGCTCGAACATTTCAGAGTGGATCTCTTCATTACAATCCAGGCAGATTATATTCAGCCTGTCTTCTTCAAGACTTGCTTTCAGATTGTGGTCGAGATGGTCCTTTACTATTTTTGATATTATTTTCATGATGCCACCAGCGAGTTATTATATTGACAGAGCTTCCTGGACCGGGGATATGGGAGTTGTATGCATGGGTCTTTTTCCTTCCAGCTTGAATATTTGCTGGTCCCATATGTTAACATAGGAGGAGCATTCTATTTCCCATCCGTCCTTTCTCATTTCCCGGGCAAACATATTGCGGGCTTTTTTGTATTCGGCGTATTGCTTCTCTTGATCAGCATCAAGTAGTCCTGGATTGATGGCCCATGCTATGTCGATGACCTCATATTTGTCTATATATTCTGCTGAATATGCCTGTGTTACTCGGCGATCTTCTTTTGATGGATCACATGCTCCGGCAGTGATCATCAGATGTATCCACGTTTTTTTTGTTCTCATTGAATAACAGCTCCTGCACTTACAGGATTCTTAGATGCGTGCCCTGAGGAAATTATGCCGGGATGAGATCTTACATTGCTCAACATTTCTTTCCATGCCTCTGATGACCAGACTGGCTCACCCCACATATTGTTCTCATATGACCATACTGCAGGATCCTTTTGTTGATAGTACCTAGCATGGATATCGGCCTGGTCAAGCCAGTGTTGTGGAACAGCAAAGTCTATTTTGGAGAGATTGTGTCCTGCGGCCTGCAACAATTTCTTTGTTGTGAGGTTTGTCAGTAGGAGGTGTTTGTCCTTTCCAAGGGGTTCTACAAGATACTGGCAATTCTTAATGATCTGCTCATGCTTTCTGAAAAATTCAGTATCGATGATTGACAATGATATTCCGTTTATGTCGATGTGTTCTTTATGCATGTTGATTTCTCCTTATTGCTTATTATCGTCAGCACTTTGTCGGAATGATATCTCCTGCAATGTCGAACCTGATATCCAGTTCCATGATGCGCTCAGTCATTGCTTCGTCGCTGTCCATTGATTCGTATATCTTGTATCCGCCACTTTCAAGTTCACTGGATATGTTCACAAACATCTTCAGGAGTACCTTCTCGAATTCCATGATCTCTTTTTCAATCATTGATACTGAGAGATAGGTTCCGGGATAGTAGCGGTGGAAGGACTTGGTATTGGTCTTTTCATTGAAGGCTTTCTTGACATTATCAGGGATATTTGTTCCTTCATCTTCGTACTGGGCTGTTTCATCTCCATCGATGGTAGCGATTGTGACTTCCCAGACATGTGTTTCATTTTCAATCGTCCACTTGTTTTCTTCAATATGCTTGAATTCCCAGTCTGTGAGGTTTACTTCATCATCCGGCATGAAGGAACCTTTTATCTGTTCGTTCAGTTCATCAAGGTAGCATTCTATGTCTGATCCGTAGATATCAATGGAGAGTCCCATAGATCTCTCGTGGTCATAGAAATGGTTCGACTTGAAGATAGACATATAAAAAAGGTCTTCGATCGTCCTGGCCTGTGCATCTTTGTTTTTGGTGATCCGCTGATAGTTGTAAATTTCCAGAAGTTTCATGCAGTGAGGAAGGGATTCCTTTAGTTCCGGATGGGCATTGAGAAGTTTTTCGAGTTCGATGTTTCCGTAGAAGGCCATTCCATCTCCCTGGCTGTATGAGAGTGACCAGCGAATATCTTCATCCGGCAGGCCATGTTCTTTCAGCATCTCGGAGAAAAAGTATCTTAAGCTGTCTCTTATTTCATATCCGTACTTATGGAAAAGATCACGATAATTTTCAATAGCATTCTTTTTAGCCGAAGGACTCAGGTCGTTCAGCTTGAATATCTGAATGAATTCTTTTTCTTCGATGTTTACGATTGGGTTTAGTTCTTTCATGGCGATGCCTCTTTAATTCGATGATTTGGATAATGTGTGCTTTTTTGAAAAGGAAAACAGAAAAAGAGCAGAGGAAGGAAAGAGGAGGACGTTAGATAACTATCTGGTTTCCTTCTGTGTCAATGCTGTGTATCACGATGTTACTATAAGGATCAGTATTTCGTTTCTCTATCAATGATGAGATGAGAGATGCTTTTTCGTCCTGGTCTTCGGGAAGGCTCACTGAACAATTACATCCTGTTTTCTTATCTGTATAGTAGTACAGTCCTGCTCCTCCTGATTCCTCGAAGCTGGCTGGAAGG
>DMAP01000218.1 GCA_003446975.1 Clostridiales bacterium
CGTGTGATTGTCCTTGCCTATGGCATTGCAGGTACAACCGTGGATTATATTGATGAAAACGCTACAGAGTTCGCAGCGGGATTACGCCCCGGTGACAAGATAATAAAAATCGATGATACACGTGTCAGATATTGGGAAGATTTAACCAATGAAATTATAAAGCATGAAGATCAATATCGTTTGACAGTCGAAAGGAACAATATTGAGCAGACATTTGACATCAAACAGAATTACCGTTATATAGTAGGCATTTCACCGGTAGAAACTGATGGCACCTACACAACTGAGCTTGCAGTTGTCAATGTCAACTATCCCGCAGAAAAGGCAGGCTTGAAACCGGGAGATAAGATTCTATCAATCAATGGTGTGACAACTACTACCTGGGAAGAAGTCAGAAGCAATATTGCTGATTCCGGAGGGGTCAATCTTCTGATTGAGTTTGAAAGGGATAACCAGATACAAACTGTAGAGGTTATGCCAGAAAACCAGATTACTATAGGATTTTATACAAGGATGGATAGAAGTATTATATCAGCTGTCACAGGATCAATCCATCGTGTCGTTTTCTATATCACCTTAATGTTTCAGCTGATTGGGATGATGATTACAGGACAGGTAGGCTCTGAGGCTGTAGCCGGCCCTATCGGAATCATTTCTATGGTGGGTGAGGCTGCCAGACTTGGCTTATACCCATTGCTGAACCTGATGGCATTTATCAATATCAACCTTGGATTTATCAATCTGATGCCGGTTCCGGCACTTGATGGAAGCAGATTGGTGTTTATTGCCATAGAAGGCATAAGAGGAAAGAGGATTTCACCGGAAAAGGAAGGCTATATCCACTTCATCGGATTTGTATTTTTAATGGCACTGATGTTCTTTGTCTTATACAAGGATATCATCAAAATATTGAATTGAGGTATTAGATGAAAAAAAAAGTCTATTACGGGAAAGTACCGGTAGGAGCAGATAGCATCATAACCGTTCAATCAATGACCAATACAGCAACCGCTGATATCAATGGGACAATCAACCAGATCAAATCATTGGAGTCGTTGGGTTGTGATATTATACGTTGTGCAGTTCCCGATATGGAAAGCGCAAAAGCTATATCAGAAATAAAAAAACAGATAGAAATCCCATTGATTGCTGATATACACTTTGATTATAGGCTTGCAACAGAGGCGGTAAAAATGGGAGCCGACGGCATCAGAATCAATCCCGGCAACATAGGGGACAGATCAAAGGTTTTCGAGGTGGTTAAGGCATGCAAGGAAAAAAATATACCCATAAGAGTTGGTGTGAATTCAGGATCTGTCAAACAAACGTTTTTAGATCAATACAATGGACTGAACAAACACTCTCTGATTGAAAGCGCATTGGAGCAAGTTAGAATTATCGAGGATTGCGGGTATGACAATCTGGTGATATCCATCAAATCATCAGATGTGCGGTTGACATATGATTCATATACACTGATCGCTGAGAGAACAGATTATCCATTGCATTTAGGCGTGACAGAAGCGGGATCTTACTCGAATGGCATCATTAAATCCGCCATGGGAATTGGGAGTCTGCTATTAAATGGAATAGGTGATACCATACGGGTATCATTGACAGATACACCTGACAAGGAAGTAATTGTCGGAAGAAAGATACTACAGTTCCTCAAGATCAGACCCTATGGACCCAATATCATATCATGCCCCACATGCGGCAGGACTAAAATAGATCTTATAAGCATTGCAAAAGAAGTTGAAAATAGATTGTCAACAAGCAAAAAAGATGTGACAGTCGCTATAATGGGTTGCATCGTCAATGGTCCCGGAGAGGCAAGGGAAGCCGATATCGGCATAGCTGGCGGCAAAGGTGAAGCTGTCTTGTTCAAGAAGGGACAAATCGTGAAAAAAGTACGCGAAGATGAAATTGTCCAAGTTTTAATGGATGAAATTGAAAAAATATAGCTGCTGGCAGGCAGCTTTTTTACGGAGAAACCATGACTGATGAAGTTAATAAAACCTTAAACAAGTCTCAGATTATCAAAATAAACCTCAATCATACAGATAGAGAAATGGACATATTTATCAGCAGAGACGTTTTTTACACCATAAAAGAAATAGATGATCTCGTTCAATGGCATAAAAGCAAGCTAGGGTTTGATTATGAGGTCCAAATTTCATATCAGGACAAAATTGAGAAAATCAGCAGGGAATCTATTGTCTCTGGTATTCTGTATCTACTTAGAAAATTTCATAATTCTCTGGCTAGGGAAATCGATGAAGATTGTATAAGTTTCATAGATGATCGGGAAGTTTCCATTATCGTCAATAATAGGATTCTTTATGAAAAAATGATCCAGAGCCATACAGATCAAAAAATAAAAAAGATTTTCAATTCGCTTTATAAATATAAATTGGCCTTGACTTTGATTTTACAGGAAAAAGAGTGTCATATGGACCTTTCCAAGGAGTTGGAGAAAATCATTAGAGAAACGTCGCTCTCAGACACACCTGTCACAAAACAGAAAAACAATAAGAAAAAGAAGATTGTGGAGGATGTGCTGCTTGGGAAAAAAATCAATGATACACCTGTGGACATCAATGATTTAGATGAAGCGGAAGGTCTAGAGTATAGCATCAAGGGAGAAATACTGAATATAACTGTCAGGGAAATCAAGCAGGATCTTTATCTTTTCCAAATGGATGTGACAGACTATACCAACTCAATCTCGGTGAAGGTTTTCATAAGGGGCGAGGATAAGATCAACAAATTGAAAATCCTTCAAGTTGGAGATGTGGTAATGGTCAAGGGAAAAATCATGTTTGACAGTTTTTCAAAGGAATATCTCATCATGGCACAGAGCATTAATCAGCTGCATGAAAAGCAAATCATCAGAGATTTGAGTGAAGAAAAACGAGTTGAGCTCCATGTCCATAGCAAAATGAGCGCACTTGATGGCATCAGTGATTTTGACAAGATCGCAAAAAGGGCAAAAGAATGGGGACATAAGGCAATCGCATTGACTGATCATGGCGTCTTGCAAGGTTTTCCGGAAGCAATGAACACTGCAAGGAAACACGGCATAAAAATACTGTATGGTATGGAAGGTTATCTATGCGAGGATGGAGTCGAGATCATAAGGAATCCAATTGACCAGGATTTTAACGACGAAATAGTTGTTTTTGATCTGGAAACCACTGGACTCTCCCCAATCAATGACAGAATAATAGAAATAGGGGCTGTTAAACTTAAAAATCTTGAGGTAATTGATACATTCAATATAATGGTCAATCCTCAAATAGATATACCCTATACGATTACACAGATAACAGGCATTACAAATCAGGATGTCAAAGATGCACCTGACATTAAACATAGTATGAGAGCGTTTCTAGATTTCATAGGAGACTGTGAGGTATTATGCGCACATAATGCCAATTTCGATTACTCCTTCCTAAGGAACAACTTGGATTTGAAAAAAGAGTTTTGTGTAATAGACACACTTGACTTGTCCAGATACCTCCTAAAAAAACGAAAGAGCTACAAGCTGAGCAAGCTATGCAAGGATTTGGGCATAACGCTTGAGAATCATCATCGTGCCTCAGATGACGCTTTGGCTGCCGCAGGGATTCTAGTAATCCTAATTAAGATGCTTCAATCAAAAGGTCTTGAAAACATCATCGAGGTCAATACCAGCATCGGAGAAGAAAAAAGCATTACAAACGTCAAAACATTCCATATTATTGTATTGGTAAAGAATCAAATCGGTTTGAAGAATCTGTATAAACTGGTTTCTGAATCCCATTTGAATTATTTTTATAAAAAACCATTGTTGCCGAGATCAGTACTGAACCAGTTTAGAGAAGGCCTCATTTTAGGTACCGCTTGCCAATCAGGAGAGCTGTTCACTGCAATTCTATCGGGCGCATCTGATGATGAGTTGGACAAAATAGCACAGCAATACGATTTTCTTGAAATACAGCCCGCAGCCAACAACATGAATCTGGTCAAGGGTGGCTTATTGAAAAGCGAGAAGGATTTGAAAGAAATCAACAAAAAGATCATTGCGTTGGGGGATAGGAACAATAAGCTGGTTTGTGCGACAGGTGATGTTCATTTCTTGGATAAGAAGGACAGCATAGTCAGGGAAATTTTGATGACAGGACAGGGATATGATGATGCTGATGACCAACCATCCATATATTTCAAGACAACCGCAGATATGATGGCCGAATTTGAATATCTTGACGAATCGACAAGATATAATGTTGTCATAAAAAACCCAAACATTATTGCTGATATGATTGAAGCCATCCAGCCTATTCCTGATGGCGTGTATCCTCCGATTATAGAGGGAGCAGATGCCAGCTTAAGGGAAATCACTACTCTAAATGCCCTAAAAATGTATGGAAATCCATTGCCGAAAATTGTGGAGGAAAGACTGGAAAGAGAGTTGCACTCCATCATCAGCAATGGTTATGCTGTTATGTATATCATCGCAAGCAAGTTAGTGGAGAAATCGTTAAAAGATGGGTATATCGTTGGTTCCAGAGGTTCGGTAGGATCATCCTTTGCAGCCACTATGAGCAATATTACCGAGGTAAATCCACTTCCGCCTCATTATATTTGTCCAAATTGCAAACACAGCCAGTTTGTAACGGATGGCAGTTATAGTTCCGGTGTGGACTTGCCGTCAAAATTATGTCCCCAGTGCGGTGGAGACTATACCAAGGACGGACATGATATACCCTTTGAGGTCTTTTTAGGATTTGAAGGAGACAAGGAGCCAGACATCGATTTGAATTTTGCGGCCAAAGAGCAGATTGAAGCGATGCGATACACTGAGGATTTGTTTGGAGAAGGGTATGTATACAGGGCTGGGACAATTGGCACTATCGCTTCCAAAACAGCCTATGGATTCGTCAAAAATTTTTTTGATGACAAGGATATACGATTGAGAAATGCTGAAACGAATAGACTGGTGGCTTATTGTACAGGTGTTAAAAGAACAACCGGACAGCATCCCGGAGGGGTTATGATTGTCCCTAAGAATAAAGAGATTTACGATTTCACACCAATCCAGTATCCTGCAAATAATAGAAAATCAGGCGTCAAAACGACACATTTTGATTATCATTCAATATCTGGACGGATACTGAAACTGGATATTCTCGGTCACGACACACCGACCATCATTAAAATGCTGGAGGATATGACAGGGTTTAAAAGCTCAGATGTTCCTTTGGACGACAAATCGACCTTGTCACTATTTGATTCACCAAAGGTATTGGGAGTCGATTGCGAAGATATCGGATGTGAAACCGGTACACTGGGTATTCCTGAGTTTGGAACGGGCTTTGTCAGGCAGATGCTCACAGACACAAAACCGAAGACGTTTTCTGATCTTGTGCGTATATCCGGTTTATCCCATGGTGAAA
>DMAP01000017.1 GCA_003446975.1 Clostridiales bacterium
CACTGTTGGTGTGCCTTCATAAATATCCCAACCCCTAGCTACATAATAGCGCTTCAAAACATCGTTTACACTCTCACGATCTAAAACTCTTCGATCAGCAGTGTCATCCGCCTGTGACTCTGTATAGAATCTATCAGGATAGCTACTGTCTTCCGGTTTTTCTCCCTCCCTGACATTAAATAGTTTTTGAAGATTCCATATTCTTTCTCCAGCTTTCATAATCATTTCAGCAGTCATATCAATTCCAGTGAAAGAGGAATACAGTCTAGCTATTGCCGAAGGACCTACGGATTGCAGTACTGGGGGCCTGATGCAAAGACCGACACTGTTATATACTGATATCAAATCCTCGGACCACTTTGACATTTGTGCAATGTCGACTTGCTTTCTGTCATCGTCAAATATAATATCTTTGATCTTGTCTGGCATGTCTAATGACTCATACACGGTCTTGTCGAACTCAAAAGCCTCTGTAATGTAAGGTTGTCGATTTTGATTGAGCCTCAAGTTTTCAACTGGATTTCTATTTCTAAGATGGTCTCCACCTCTAATATTGGTAAGATTGCCAAAACTCCAGGTGGACCACCTTCCTCTGGGATCTATCATGGGAATCTCCAAGCCTTTAACATGCATCGCATAGAACTTTGACTTGGGTATTATTTCAGATGCGTTTTTTACTCCTTCAGCTAAAATATCTCCGATTCCTTCTCTTAATGCAATTTGTTTCAATAATTTGATAACCGCGTCTTCATCTCCCCATTTCAAATCAAAACCGATATCCTCAACCTTGAGCAGTCCTCTTTGGAATAGCTCCATAGCAAATGCAATGGTGGAGGCAGAGGATACCATATCCAGGCCATACCGTTGGCATAACTCTGTTATTTTCGAGATAGCAGGAATATTATTTATATCGCATCCGGCACCAAAGCCTATGACCGGAGTGACCTCCATGTCTTTTAGGCTTAGACCTTTGTATTTGCCATCTTTTACTTCAACCCAGTGAGCGCATGCTATCGGACAAGATATACATGCCACACCTCGATTGCTATATTGCTTAACAACTTTTCGGCTCCTATTCTCCATCCAGCCTTCCGGCCGTCCAATTTGAAAATTTCGACCGGGTAATGCTCCAAAATTATAATAGGGTATGGTGGCAAGCATTGTGCCATATTCCTTAAAAGCATCGTAAAATGGTGATGCCATAATGGCGTCACTGCATGTTTTTACTTCCTTCATGAATTCTTTCGTCTTTTGAGGGCGGACGCTGCCTGTTCCCCTTACAACAATGGCTTTGAGGTTTTTAGATCCCATCACAGCACCGAGCCCTGTACGACCCCAGGCGTCGTATGGGCCATTTTGAATACTTGCAAATTTAACTCTGTTTTCACCTGCTTGTCCAATTGAGGCGACTTGGACATTATTATCTCTTATCTCTTCTCGGATTATACTCATGGTTTCCCATGAATCAAGACCCCACAACTCACCCGCATCTTTGATGCTTATTTGGTCATTCACGATGGTTATATAGACAGGTTCCTGAGATTTGCCACGGATTATTATGCCATTGTATCCTGCATAAGCCAACTCCGCTCCCCAATAATTCCCCGAATTTGAGGTGCCAATCAAACCTGTTATAGGTGATTTCGACGATGCTTCTACCCTGCAGGCTGTTGGCAAGCCTGTTCCTGTGAATGCTCCTAATGAAAAACATAGAATGTTCTCTTTCCCTAGAGGATCTGCCCCGCTTGGAACTTCATCATAAATAATCTTGGATGAAATCCCTACTCCACCAAGATATGCTTTGCATATTTCCTCATCAAATGTCTTAATATCCACCCTCTTATTGCTCAAATCTACGTCAATGAAATGCATACTATATTTACCCATCTAATCCCACCTCTTCAAATTTGTTCTGAATGTCAACAATTTCTATGCAGGATGATGGGCAGATTTTAACACATTTAAAACATCGTTTGCAACTATCCAATACTTCAGCTTCAAAGTGTCCTTCCAAGTCAGATCGTTTAATGATTATAAAGCTATCGTTCAATCCATAAGCATTGTTCCATGTAATGGAGCATTCCAAAGAACACAAACTACAACCAATACATTGTTCTGAGTATATCTTTATAGCTTTCATCGTTCAGGATATCATTCCTTTCAAGTGTTTAAAAAATAGGATGTTAACCATCCTATTTTTTTGTCTTTAAATGTAACCGGGATTGTTTTCCAGCAATTCTACTATTAATACAGTTCTTATTTTGCCATTTCCTTTTCTTGTGCTATTCTTTGTCTTTCTTTTTTCAACTCAAGTTCTTTAGCTGCTTCAGCTTCAATTTTTGCGATTCTTTCCTTGTCAACACCAATCAGTATGAACATGACAACGCCTGCTGCTAGACCCCAAGCAGAGCCTCTGAAAGCTAAGAATATAGCCATGATACCAGCGATGCCTCTTTCTTCTTTAGTTTTTACCATGTCCATCGCGATGTATGCGCAGGCAAATCCTTGAACAACTAGAGTCAATGATAAACCAGCTGGAAGAAGTGGTCTAAGGAATGAAACGACAGGTAAAAGCATTGCGAAGAATCCCATAGTCATGATGTAGGAGAAGATACCACCGTAGATGGAATCCATTGATTTTCTACCATGCTTGTAACGCTCAGCTATTGCAATTGTTCCACCAGCCCATAGTGGTCCGTTCAATGGTGCATAAGGTGCGAATAGACCCATAACCAAGTTTCTGAAACCTGTGATCAGGTTAGATCGGCTTGGATTAAACTCGACATACTCATCTTGTCTCACTTCATCAGCATCCTTGATAACAACCTCTGCCAAAACGAAGTCTCCGAAAGCGATGATATAAGCAGCCGCTACCAAAGGCAAAGCTTTGACAAAATAGGACGCCGCTGGGAAGCCTACACCGAAAATAGTATAATTCATTGCCTCTCCAAATCTAAAGTCTACAATACCACCTTGGATTGGGCCCCAAGTAATCTCTTTCAGCAAGAATCCAACCACAGCAGCTGCCAAGATACCGGGTACCATACCATATCGGCTAATCTGATTCAAAACAGGATTGTTGTTCTTGGCTGCAAGGAACTTGAATGAGAACATGGTCAGATAACATACAGCAACACCAGTTAAAATTGTAACTTCTATGCCCTTCATGCGGCCTGCAGGTTGAATAACACTGTACACCGCAGCTATACCAGCACCAAGGATGATACCAGCACGAATAGATGCCGGAACAACTTTAATCAGTCTGTTGGCTACGCCTGTAATTCCAAGGAAAGTAAACAATACAGCCATTGACAATTGAAGTGCTATGATTGCATGTATACGATCTACACCAGGCTCAAATCCAGCTGCATAAACCATAACCAATGGTATCGCCGGAGTGATCCATCCAGGGAATACCGGGTCACCAAACAACGGATGCAACAGATATAGCAAACCATTCAATATCATCATTGTTAAGGCAACTTCGAACGAACATCCCAATGTCTCTTGCACTAAAGGAATAGCGCCCATTGGTACTGCAATAAGAATCAGTCCCTGAATACCTTCAGGTATTTCAAATTTAGCATGGATAAATGGAATTCTCAGTTTAAACAAACCAAGATTAATGAACGGTTGTTCTTGTCCAAACTCACGTCTTTTCATATGAATAATTCCTCCTCAAAATACTTATTGTTTTTAAAAAATTGATAAATCCTTGTAAAAACCCTTGCTGGAAAATCCCGGTTATTACTATGTTAACGTTTGCACGCTAAACTCATTCAAGTTATGCTTTTCAGTCATACACAGTATGTCTGTTCATCTATTGAAGATAACCCGGGTTATCTATGGTTGCTTAAACCATCCCAATTGAAAACCCGGGTAAACTTAAATATTGACTTTTTGTGATTCTTTTTCTTACTTGGTTGGGTCGTAAGTCATATTGTCTTCCAATTTGACTTTAACACCAGCTATTCTAGCTGCATCGTTTGCAAAGTCTTCATATTTCGTAAAGGCCTTAACAACCATTTTAGCGCCATCAGCTGATCCGCCACCGTGCATACATCCAGGTACACCACCACCGATTGTCAACCATTCTACCAATCTAGCAGTTCTTGCTCTTGATTCAGGATCACTACCTGCTGCCAAAGTATCGAGCAATTTTGCGCCATATTGTGGTGAAACAAAGTCAGCATATGAAGGCATACATCCAGTTTCAGCGATACCGCCTGCGATATCTTGCGTCATTCTTTTAACTTCATATGGAAGAGTTGCTACCTGAGTCTTGTTTAAATGTGCAAGGAATGGGTTAGGAACAAATAAGCCGGATTTGTGATTCTTGCCTTTTAGCATTGCGCCTAGACCAACACCGTATGTGATTTCATTGAGAATTGACATTTGAGTCAACTTTTCATCGAAAGTTTTCTTTGCTAATCCGTTAGCTCTTGCCATATTGATGGCTGCTCCCATCATAACATCTCCCTGTCCAGATACGCAAGCGCCTATAGCCGCTCTGTAAATAGCCGTGAAATTACCCATGATAGCACCACTATATTTGAATTCGCCATTCATGAAAACTCTGTCATTAGGTACAAATACATCTTCAAACAACAGGTATGCTTGGGTAATGTTTCCAACCTTCGGTGCATCCCAGCCTTCCTCTTCGTCCCTGTTGTCACTAGGTCTTCTTGTTTCAACGATTGTCAATCCAGGTGCATCTAATGGAACTGCTGCTGCTACGCAGAACTCTTTTTCAGATTCTTTATAGCCCATACCAGGAACCACTATAATTTCATGAGCTGCTGCAACACCGCAAATCTGAATCTTGCATCCGCTAAGAACCACGCCGTCTTCTCTAACTTCTTTTACGTGAAGGTTCAAGTCTTTGTTGTATTGTTGAGATGGTTTTGTCGATCTGTTTCCTTTGCCATCAGTGATGCCACCAGCTAATGCCAAACAATTGTCTTCAACATACTGCATATATTTTTTTAGTCTTTCATGATAGTTTGTGCCATATTCCTGGTCACAATCATAAGTTGCTGCCCACAATGTGTTTAATCCGGTCCAGCCTGCGCATGTGGCGCCTTGACAAGTTCCTGAATATCTATATTGCTCTCTTTTCATATCGGCGTTAGCTACTTGGTCTTCCATCTTTGTGCAGATAGTGTTCCATCTGTGAGCTACATTTCCTGATAAGTGAGATACCGTTGTGAAAATGTGTTTCTTTTCTTCATCAAATGACATGTCATAAGAATGTGCCACTGAATCAATATGTAGTTTTGTTGCGGGATGAGTTGTAACGTCCTCGATTTTTTCACCCCATTTGTAGATGTTTTTCTTCATCTTTTTCATACTTTCTCTGTACTGTTCACCAGTCATTAATGCCATCTTTTATTTCCTCCTTTAATATAATAGATAGTTGTGATTCTTATATAATCCCGTTCTTACTTGTTTGAACAGGTTTTATAACATTATACAATCAGACCTAATTTTTTTGCCTCAAACGTAAGTTCTTCCCTGAATTTCGGGTGCGCTATTGAAATCAAGGCTTTCGCTCTTTGTGAAGCGGTCTTGCCTTTTAATTGAACTGCGCCATACTCAGTAACAAGATAATCAATATCATTCTTGGAACAGGTAACATGTGCTCCCGGAGTCAATTGATGGGTTATCTTGCTAATTGTATCATTTTTAGCTGTTGAGTAAGTTGTCAAGAAAGATTTTCCACCCTTAGAAGCATTGGCACCTCTAACAAAATCCACTTGTCCGCCAGTACCGCTAAACTGCTGT
>DMAP01000303.1:0-3562 GCA_003446975.1 Clostridiales bacterium
TGGCACTGAAATGGCTGAAAATTTGCGTGAATTGGGTTTGGATGTATCGGTCATTGAGCTTGCAAATCAGATAATGGCGCCTTTGGATTTTGAAATGGCTCAAATTTTACATCAGCACGTCAACATGAAGGGTGTGGAATTGATTTTGAGCGATGGGGTTAAAAGTTTTGAATATAGCGGTGGAAAGACGGTTATAACACTAAACAGCTCAAAAGAAATTGAGGCAGATCTAGTTATACTTGCCATAGGAATAAAACCAAATGGAGAACTTGCCAAGAATTCTGGATTGACTGTCAATCAAAGGGGTGGTATAGTTGTCGACCAATACTTGAAAACCTCCGATGACAACATATACGCCGTAGGTGATGCCATAGAGGTCAATGATCTTGTGAATCAGGTGACTGCAATGGTACCGTTGGCAGGCCCTGCCAACAAGCAAGGCAGAATAGCGGCAGATAATCTAACAGGTAGGAATGTGGCTTATAAGGGGACACAAGGCACTTCAGTCGCCAAGGTTTTTGATATGATTGTATCCACCACAGGAACTAACGAGAAAACGCTTAAAGCATTGGGGAAAAAGTACGGTGAAGATTATCTCACAGCACATATACATCCCAACAACCATGCAGGCTATTATCCGGAAGCGACGAAAATAAGCTTGAAAATGGTCTTTTCGCCCACTGACGGCAGAGTGATGGGAGCACAGGCAGTTGGGTTTGATGGAGTAGAAAAAAGGATAGATGTGTTGGCAACTGCCATAAGATTTGGCGGTACTGTTCATGACCTTACCGAACTGGAGCTAGCATATGCACCGCCATTTGGTTCTGCAAAAGATCCGGTGAACATGTTGGGTTATGTTGCTGAAAACATGCTGAACGGCACAGTGGAAAACATACATTGGAATCAATTGTCATCTTACAAGGGTAAGGAATATGTTGTTTTGGATGTCAGAGATTCAGATGAAGTGGTAACGGGTCTTTATCCGGGAGCGACACATATTCCGTTGGGCAGCTTAAGAGATCGAGCAGGTGAGCTGGATAAGGAGATACCGGTTATGGTCTACTGCGCTGTAGGATTAAGAGGATATATAGCAACCAGGATTTTAAGACAGTTAGGTTTTAAAGAAGTCAAGAATCTTAGCGGTGGTATCGTGACTGACGATTTTGCAAGCTATAAACCTAACAGCATGCTACTGAAAAATGCTTTCGCAAATGAAGGATTGAAAAATAATTATGATGGTGAAAAAATGAAAAGAATTAACAGCATCGACGTTGAAAAAATAGCAATCAACTGCTCCGGACTGCAGTGTCCAGGACCAATCATGAAAGTTTTTGAAACAATCAAGACCATGAATCATGGCGATTTACTGGAGGTAACGGCTACAGATCTTGGCTTTGCATCCGATATATCCGAATGGTGCAAGCGTACTGCCAATACTTTGGTTGATATCAAATCAGAGAACAAATCAATAGCTGTAACGATCATGAAAGGCCTAAAAGAAGATATTGTTCCGGAAGCTGAAGACTACAAGACAGATAAAGCCATGGTTTTATTCAGTGGAGACTTGGACAAAGCTTTGGCAGCATTCATCATCGCCAATGGAGCAGCTGCAATGGGCAGAAATGTAACTATCTTTTTCACGTTCTGGGGTTTGAATGTGCTTAGAAAGTCAGAAAGAATAAACGTAAAGAAGACCATTATTGAAAAAATGTTTGGGTTCATGATGCCTAGAGGATCAAAAAAAATGACTTTGTCGAAAATGAATATGCTGGGAATGGGAACTGGTATGATTAAATATATCATGAATCAGAAAAATGTTGATACATTGGAAGTGTTGATGGACAATGCGTTGAAGAATGGTGTGAAACTTGTAGCATGCACCATGTCGATGGACTTGATGGGCATCAAACAGGAAGAATTGATTGAAGGAGTTGAGCTTGGTGGTGTTGCTTCTTTCCTGGCAGCATCTGAAAGATCCGATTCAACATTGTTTATTTAAGCTGATATTTGAATAATTTCAAATAAAATGGGTAAATCATTAATATGGGTTTACTTATTTTTTTGCAAATATAATTTCACAAACGCTAAAAAATGTTGTAGAATAATAGGGAATATTGGTTTTGGAGGAAATTATGAACTATAAGGACATAGAAGAATTCTTATCTAATCTCAAATCGGTCATGTCATGCAAAATAATTGATGATAACAAAGGCAGCATACAGGAAATACATATACTTGCAGATTCATCAAGAAATGTCAAACAGATCTGCAGAGATATACAATCCGTTCTTATATCCAGATACCAAATAGACGTTGACTACAAAAAAATCAGTATAGCACAAGTTAATGACAGCTTTGCTTTTAATGGTGATTACAGGTTGAAGATTAATTCTCTGCATTTGGAGAATAAGCCAAATACAGTTACGGTAAAAGTTGTATTGCAGTTCGATGAAGCATTATATGAAGCAACTGAATCAGGACTAAAAACCGACAGAAATTTGATGCGTCTAAGTTCGAGAGCGACACTAAAAGCAGTTGAGAAGGCTTTGGGATTTGATGATTGTCTGCTTTTAGAAGACATAGAAAGCAAAATATTTGCCAATAAGGAAATGGTAAATTGCGCTGTCAATTTTATGTATGGTGGGAAGGAAATTGTTTTATGTGGCAATAGCTTTGTCGAACATTCAAAATCAGAAGCTGCTGTAAAAGCGACACTTTGTGCTATCAATAGACGTGTTGCAAAACATAGTTCAGTTAATTAGATTTAAAAGACCGGCGTATCAATCGATGTTTTAGCGAAGCGGATATAGCCTGCTTTCATAGCGAAAGAGCAGAGCACTCCAAGGAGGCTATATCATGAGAAAAATAGTTGCTGTTTTAGTTTCAATACTTGCTTTAGTTTTAGCAAGCGGCGCTGGATACAGATGGTTATAAAATAAGCGAGTAAGATTCAAGCCGGTCTTTTATATATTTGGAGGGCATTTATGTCTGAAATACCGAAAAAAACAAGGAATTTCATATTTGCATTAGTATTGACAGCCCTATTGTTTGTTTCGGCTATTATGCTTTTATTTGAGGTAGAAAACTGGCGCATGGTAGCATTATTCAGTCTTTTTACAGTAATCGCAGAGACTTTTCTGGTACAGATTCCAGGGGTGGGGGCTATTTCGGTCTCATTTGCAATTACGTTGGCGGCTATCATACTGGGAGGACCTCTATCTGCTGTTATTGTAAGTGTTTGTGGCATAATATTCAGCAAGCCTTATGTTGAAGGAAGAGGTTATGTCCATGTCTTAAACACACCATTATACAAGACAGCATTCAATGTTTCCCAAAACATATTGTATACAGGCCTTGCAGCCTTGGTGTATATTGCGTTGCACCAAAGGTTCTTTTTTCTAGGAGAGTTGGATCCCGTTTCCATAACCGGATCCATATTGACATTCCTGCTGGTTAATACCTTGATTATGACCTTTTTGATTATTACACTATCAGGAGGGAAGTTCCTATATATATGGTCAGAGAACTTCAGAGGTACGATTGTCAACGTCATGGCGGTCGG
>DMAP01000303.1:3583-8314 GCA_003446975.1 Clostridiales bacterium
TGCTGTTCTTCATACCATTGATGCTGTCAAGATACTCATTCAAGCTTTATGTTGATATGAGAAAGAACTATTATGACACAGTTAAAGCACTTATCAATGCTATAGAGGCGAAGGATCCATACACGAGCGGTCATGCGAATAGGGTAGGCGAGTATTCTGTTGCCATCGCTCAGGAAATCAATCTTAGTTCAAAGCAGATTGAAATTATCAAAAATGCCGCATTGTTGCATGACATTGGAAAAATTGGGATAGATGACAGAATCCTAAACAAGCAAGAAGGTCTTTCGGATTTGGAGTTGGAAGTGATCAAGAACCATCCGTCAATTGGATATGACATCATCAAAGACATTGGATTTTTGAAGGATGTCATGAACATAGTTAAACATCATCACGAGAAATGGGATGGCAGCGGATACCCTCAAGGATTGAAAGGATCTGAAATCCCTATAGAAACAACAATTCTCACCATATCTGATGCCTATGATGCCATGACAACCGATAGACCTTATAGAAAAGCACTCAGCTCTGAAGAAGCCGTCAAAGAACTCCTAAAATACTCAGGGACTCAGTTTAACCCTGAAATAATCGATAAAGCCATAGAAACCCTTAGAAAAATAGACAAGAACGGAATTGATGAGATTCAAAACAACATTGAAGGAATTGCTTAGATGATTCATGAATTAATTATAATTATTGTTTTATCGCTGATTATTGTTGCACTGAGAAAAAGAAAAATCAGCAACTTGGTTGATGTGGAAATCAAAGGATTACCGCTTTTTGCTTTTAGTTTTTTACTCCAGTTCATGAGCGGAATAGCAGTCAAAAATTTCAGCGATACTACATTTGGCCATTATGTATATATTTTCTTCCCTTACATACACAGCCTTTCTTATCAGTTGGTTCTAATCGGAATTATGCTAAATTTTGAAAAGAATTACATGAAAGTATTTTTTATCGGAACAATGATGAACTTCATTGTAATAATGGCAAATGGTATGAAAATGCCGGTAAGAATCCCACCGGAATATCCTTTTTCATGGGAAAACTATAGCTATTTGGTCTATGGAAAAGATTTGATCCACACAGCCCTGACAAAAGACACGAGACTGAAATTCCTGGCAGACATAATTATACTCAAAGAGCCCTACCCGTTCACAAAAACAATCAGCATTGGAGATATATTTTTGCTTTTGGGGTTCGGATGGTTCATACAAGAAGAGACTAAAAAATCACCCTAAGGTGATTTTTTTAAATGGGCTTGTTTTCAACCGGACTTGACATGATGATATGGGTCTCTGTGTTTCCATAGACCTGAACCTTACCCACCAAAACCTCAAGGTCTGACATTTCTCTAAGGTTGGCTTTCAAAATCATGCTGTAAGGACCTGTAACATGGTAACACTCAACAATCTCTTCAGCTGCCGCGGCAAAGGCTATGAACTCTTTAAGCTTATCTGATTTCATGGCTACATTGATAAACACTCGGATTGGCTTTCCAATTTTCACCGTGTTGATAATGGCTTTATATCGCTCAATTGTGCCATTCTCCTCAAGTCTTCGAACTCTCTCAGCTGTAGCTGGGGGGCTTAGGGCTACGATTTTTGCTAAATCTTTCATGGAGATTCTACCATTCACCTGCATGGTTTCAATAATTTTTAAGTCTGTGTAGTCCATAATTTACCTCTTTTAAATAAGTTATTTATAAAAATAAGATACGATATGACAATAAAAAGCTATGAAATCCTTATATTATGCATTTACAAAAAAAACACTAAATGATACCATTAAATCGAATTCTCAACAAATTATAGCATAACAATCTAAAGTGAATCAATCATTAAATTAATAATAATAATTCAATCAATTAAATCGTATTGAAATATTATGAATGACTCAGATTAACTTACAATATGAAAAGGATGGGAAAAATGAAGCCAGTAAAAATCACTGAAACATCATTAAGGGATGGGCACCAATCACTAATCGCCACAAGAATGACAATAGAGGAAATGATTCCAATCCTGGAAAAAATGGATCAGGTGGGTTATCATGCCATTGAAGTCTGGGGTGGCGCTACTTTTGACGCATGTCTCAGATTTTTGAATGAGGATCCATGGGAGAGATTGAGAACAATTAGAAAACATGTGAAAAACACCAAACTCCAGATGTTGCTTAGAGGTCAAAACCTTGTTGGTTACAGACACTATGCTGATGATACCGTAGAAGAGTTTGTCAAAAAAGCTATTAAGAACGGCATCGATATTGTGAGGGTATTTGATGCCCTTAATGACCCGAGAAACATGAAAAAGTCCATTGATGTCATAAAATCTGAAGGCGCACATTGTCAATGTGCCATATCCTACGCAACAAGCAGAGTTCACAATACAGATTATTTTGTGAATCTTATTAAGGAGCTTGAATTAATGGGAGCGGATTCTATCTGTATCAAAGACATGTCTGGTATATTGAAGCCCTATGATGCTTACCATTTCATACAAGAAATCAAAAAAGTGTCAGATTTGCCCATAGAGCTACATAATCACTGTACCGGCGGCGTTGCTTCGATGACAATGCTGAAAGCGATAGAAGCGGGAGTTGATATTGTTGATACAGCTATATCCCCTTTTTCATCCGGAACCAGCCAACCACCGACTGAAACCATCGTAGAAGCTTTAAGGGGTACGGAATATGAGACTGGGTTGGACATATTGGTTCTTGACCAGATAGCAGATTATTTCAAAGTCATAAGGGACAAATATCTGGAAAATGGAGTTCTAAGCCCAAAAGTCTTATTCATTGAACCGCGAACGCTGTTGTACCAAGTCCCGGGAGGCATGCTGTCGAACTTGGTATCCCAGCTCAAATCGTTGAATGCGGAAAATAAATTTGAGGAAGTGCTGAGAGAAATACCTAAAGTAAGAGAAGATTTAGGATTTCCACCTCTTGTAACCCCTTTAAGCCAGATGGTCGGAACACAAGCCGTGTTCAATGTTATAACGGGTTCGAGATACAAAATGGTGCCAAATGAAATAAAAAGCTATGTCAAAGGATTGTATGGCAAATCTCCAGGCCCTATCTCAGACGAAATTAGAAAACTAATCATAGGAGATGGGGAAGTAATCACAACAAGGCCTGCTGATTTGTTGGAGAATGAGTTGGATAAGGCAAAAGAAGAAATTTCAGAATTGTATGAGTCCATGGAAGATGTGTTGTCTTATGTCCTGTTTCCGCAAATTGCCAAAGATTTCCTTGAAAATAGGAAGTTTAACAGCTACGAAATGGCGGAAGGTTTTATCGGTTAATTATAGAATCTAAAAAGCTGCTTTGACGCAGCTTTTTTATAGGAATTTTTCTTTGATTACTTTCCAGTAGTTGAAGGTTCCCATGGAAATCATGTTGATGTATTTTTTTGACACAAAGAAGTTTGCATGGGTAACTTTTTCAAAATTCATTTGTTCACCATCAAGACTGAATACAACTTTTTCGATATACTTGTATTCAGGAACAATAATGATATGCAAATCAGGCGGGACAATCACACTTGATGCCAAGCACCTGTAAGCGTTGGAGTTCAATGGCGCTATTGGTGTTACTTGTAGGGTCTTAAGTGCTGGATAAACGAGACTGCCACCAGCTGAATAGTTGTATGCTGAACTTCCCATTGGTGTTGAAATTATGACGCCATCACCACTGATTGTTTGTAGGTGATTATAATCAATAAACACATCAAGATGGATTGTTTTTGTTTGATCTCCCTTGATTGCGATGTCATTTAGAGCATAGACGGTATAAATCACTTCCTCTGAGCAAATCTCACATTGAATTAATTGTAGATTATTAACACTATAATGCCCATTGCTATAATCACGGGCAAAGTTCTCTATGTCTTTAGGGGATAGTTCAGGATAAAAACCGAGATTACCCGTATTGATGCCTATAATTGGAATATCTGGAAAATCATTGTATCGAAGACTTCTAAGGAAGGAACCATCTCCACCAACAGAAATATTAAGCTCGGCCTCTGGGTCATAAGAGTCGGATACAATATAATCATAGGACACCAATTGCTTCCTGATTAAAGATGCAATCTCAATGGAATAGTTGTTGTCATTGTTTATTATATTGATGATTCGGCTGTTTTTCATATTATCTCCAAATTGATTAATACTTATAGTTCTTATTTCACATTTATATAATATATGATATCCATGTAAATATCAATGGAGGTTATCATACTAAGGTATCACTTACAAATTGAAAACGAATATCAATTAATACTTGCATCGAACATACCTATATGTTATACTTACCATAGATAAACGATAATAATTATCAATTAATATTTAATTTAGGAGGTATTTGATATGACATTTAAACTACCGCAGTTACCATATGATTATGACGCATTGGAACCGCATTTTGATGCTTTAACGATGGAGATACATCATAGCAAGCATCATGCGGCCTATACAAATAATTTAAATGCCGCTTTAGAAGGCAGGAATATAGATAAAACCATTGAAGGGCTTCTATCAGACTTAAGTAGCTTGCCATCGGATATACAAATAGCTGTTAGAAATAATGGCGGAGGTTTTTATAATCATGATATCTTTTGGAAAGGCTTATCACCCGAGGGTGGTGGTGAACCTAAAGGTCCATTGGCGGATGCCATTGTTGCCAACTTCGGAAATTTTGAAACCTTTAAGGAAGCCTTCAGCAAAGCGGCGGCAA
>DMAP01000424.1 GCA_003446975.1 Clostridiales bacterium
TCCAGACCATGTCCGCATGCTTCGTGGAAAATAACACCTCCAAAGCCATTGTCTATAACAACAGGCATCTTGCCACTAGGACTATATTCAGCATTGATCATTGTCTTAGCAATTCTAGAGGCTTCTTTTCCATACCACTCCACATCAAGACCTTCAAAGAATTCAAAGCCTTTGCCTGAGCCAGGTCCGAAATATCCTGATTGCATTTCACCATTTAAAGAAGCAATTGCCTGTATTGCTAATCTGGTTCTGATTCTTTCATCTTCCTTGCAGACACCTTCACTGTTGGCTATCATAATTTTCTGATGAGAATCAAGATAATTAACCGTTACCTGAGTTATAATGTTGTCATAAGTGCTGGCTGCATGATAGGCGCGTTTCATAATGTCAATTTTTCTATTCTTACTGACAGTACCAGGATAAATCTCAATGGGGCTAATTGTTCCATCAATTATTTGGGTACTGAAATCCTTAACACTTCTATTTTTCACTTTTCTGATGGCGGCTGACGCTTTTCTGGCAGTCTCAATCAAATCCTTTTCATTGACACTGTTAGTATAGGCATATACACTGAAAAAACCGTCAAATATTCTTATACCTATTCCATAATCTCTACCTGAAATTGTATGTTCAATTTTGCCCCCTATCAAGCTTATACCTGTGTTGGTTTTATCTTCAACAAAGATTTCTGAAAAATCGCCTCCTGTTGATAGGCCAACATCCAATATTTTTTCAATGATATCTTTTTTAAGCATTTTTATCTCCCTCTAAATGTTTCTGCTAATCCAAATATAAATTTTGTATCATAAGCTCAAGCTTTTTGTTCAATCGCTCCAAATCTTGAATGCTTCCTTGTTCCCTCATCAGGTAAAACTCCTCTTGCAATTGTGCTATTTCGTCTTTTTCAACATTGCCACTAAAAAACAATGTTTGTATCTGTTTTATAACACGGGCGACCAAGGCGGATCTGGTCATAAAGAATTCCTGAGAATCAACAATCTCAAACTTGATTTTTGACATTTCCTCATCTAGTTTGCTTGCTGTCTCGCCTGAGTCTCTAAGTCTTTTCCGTAGATCCTCAGGCATATTCTCTCCAAATTTATAATTTATTGAGTGCTCAATAGTAGCCCAGAAGTTCATAGCCAAAGTTCTGATTTGAATCTCAGCTAATATCTTTCTATCTCCAAATGCAGTATGAACCATATAGCTGATGATTATGTGATAGCTTCTATAACCACTTTCTTTCTTGTTCGTGATATAGTCTCTTTCAACCACGATTTCCATATCTTTTCCATGTCTTGACCTTATATGTTCAACAACTATTGGTATGTCATCCACTAATTGGCAAATAATCCTAATGCCTGCAATATCTTCCACACATTCAGGCTCAACGGATTTTCTTCTGGCTTTTTCAATGATACTTGAAATCTTCTTTACTCTACCAGTTACAAATTCTATAGGTGAGTATTCATTCATCACTCGAAACTCTTTTCTGATACTCTTGAATTTGGTTTTTAGTTCTTCCACAGCTTGTTCGTATGGCAATAGGAACTCATCCCAGTTCTTAATCATCATAGCACCCCATTATTGTAATCTCATACCATTATATAAAAGAATTTGAGTTTTATAAAGATTTAATTTATACTTATCATATCATAATAAGGAGGAATAATATGTATTTTATTAGATTTGAACAGCATAACAAAATATCTATTGGATTTATGAATCTGACTAAAACCAAAGTCATACCAACCAACGCCATCATCCAATTCAGAGAAGTGACCGATATGAACTCTTTAATAGACATTTTCCAGGATGAACATGTCAAATTAGTAGAGAAATTGTTTGACGACGAAAGGACACCATACTTGTCTCCAGATGAAATTAGAGTCTTGACACCCATAGAATATGCACGTAGAAATGTGTTCTGTCTAGGCAAGAATTACTTGGACCACATTAATGAAATGAAACATATAACAGGTGTTAAAGGAAATGTACCTGAATATCCCGTATATTTCAGCAAAACATGCTATCCCTCAATAGGTACCGGTGAAGATGTTTTGTTGGATCTCAATGTCACCCAATCACTGGACTATGAGGTTGAACTGGTAGTGATAATCGGCAAAAAAGGTAAAAATATCGAAAAGAAAGATGCTTCTCAGTATATTTTTGGCTATACCATAGGCAATGATCTCTCTGCCAGAGATTTGCAATTCAGACATGTTCAGTGGCATAAAGGCAAAACATTGGATACCTTCACAGCATTAGGGCCATATATCATACATAAATCCTTGGTCAACTACCCTGTGGACTTGGCAATTAAAAGCTATGTAAACGGTGAATTAAGACAATCATCTAGAACATCAAATATGATATTTGATATTGATCATATCATTTCCGATTTATCCCAAGGTGTAACACTTTTTCCAGGAGATGTGATTATGACCGGAACACCTTCAGGTGTAGGAATGGGCTTTACTCCTCAAAAGATGTTAAGGGACGGTGATGTTGTCACCTGTGAAATTGAAAAAATTGGAACTCTTGTAAACTATGTCAGGGAGATATGATTATACCTCCCTGGCCGGCATTCCAACAACAGTCGAATAGGGTTCAGTGCTCTTCAGCACTACTGCATTGGCACCAATCTTGGTGCCATTTGCTATGTGCACATTGCCTAATATTTTGGCACCTGCACCAATAATCACATGGTCCCCAACAGTAGGATGCCTTTTTCCTTTATCCTTCCCGGTCCCCCCTAACGTAGATCCATGATACATCAATACATAATTGCCAATTTTTGCTGTTTCACCGATAACAACTCCCATGCCATGATCTATAAACAGCCCTTTTCCTATTTTTGCACCGGGATGTATCTCAATCCCTGTAATAAACCTTGCAAAGTTTGATATTACTCTAGCCATGAAATGTCTATTCTTACCATATAACCAATGAGCCAATCGATGATAGATGATTGATTTTATATGGGGGTACAGTAAGAAGACTTCAATCCTGTTGGTTGCCGCTGGGTCATTTTTGATCACCACATCTATGTCTTCAATCAATTCTTTAATAAATCTCATTATATAGACCTCATTTATATATCCCAAGGGATAAGTATTTTTCTCCTCCATCAGGTGCGATGGTGACAATTTTTTTATTTGTACCGAATTTTTCTGACATTATTTTAGCAGCCCATATGTTCGCACCGGACGACAATCCGACAATAATACCGGTTTGTTTTGAGAATTTCAACGTTTCACGCTCTGCATCCTCGTAATCGATTTTGATAATATGATCGGCATACTCATACTTAAAAATATCTGTTACAAACCCAGGTCCCATGCCTTGAATCTTATGGGGGCCTGCTTTACCTCCCGAGAGAACAGGAGAAGCTGATGGTTCTGCAGCAACGCAGATAATATCCTTGTTGAATTCCTTTAGTCTTTTTGATATTCCGGTGAATGAACCGCCTGTACCGACTCCTGATATGAACAGGTCAATTTCCGGTAGATCCTTTATGATTTCCAATGCAGTAGTGTTATAATGATTAAGCCAATTGGCATTATTTGAAAACTGATCAGGCATGAAGTATCTTTCATCACTTTCTGCCAGCATTCTAGCTTGTCTAATAGCACCATTCATTCCCTCTGAACCTTTTGTCAAAATGAGCTCCGCTCCATAAGCCTCAATCATGGTTCTTCTTTCTTGACTCATGGTGTCTGGCATCACAATTACTACCTTGTATCCTTTAATTCTGCCAATCAATGCGAGTCCAATCCCTGTATTACCACTTGTTGGCTCAATAATAACGCTACCATCTTTTAATAGTCCTTTTTTTTCTGCGTCCTCTATCATACCTAAGGCTGCCCTGTCTTTTATGCTTCCGCCGAGATTGAATTTTTCCAGTTTTATAAAAATATTTGAATCATTCAATCTGAACAATGGTGTTTGACCTATTAATGCTAACGGATTTTCAATAATCATTTTTTATTCCTCCTCGATTTTCCAAAAAATAAAAACTTCGCCTATATCAGAGACGAAGTTAATCCGCGGTTCCACTCTTGTTGGTAAAAACCCTCTTTCCCGGCACTTTCATGCCTAACCCCTATAACGTGGGGAATACGTCGCATCCTACATCATTTCAGAGCGATACTCCAAAGTGCACTTCACACATGTTACACTGAGTATCTTTCACCATTGATACTCTCTCTGATAGCTTTACTATGTGCTACTCTACTTTTTCACAGTAATTCCTACTATTTTACTTGGATATTATATTAGCCTTTTTTAAAATGTTTGTCAACGCTTTTTTTAATTGATTTTTTGAATGATTTGATATCTTTAAACCAAATTGAACTCAACCAACAGCTCAGCAATCTGCACAGCATTTGTAGCCGCACCTTTTCTGACTTGGTCGCCACAGCACCGCAAAGCCAATGAACGATCCCTGCTGATATCTTTTCTGATTCTCCCAACATATATCAAATCTTGATTAGATGAATCAAGAGGCATAGGATATATATTATTCTCCAAATCGTCCACCAACTTCACTCCTTTTGCATTTTTTAGAAGTGATTTAGCCTTTTCGACAGAGATCTCATTCTCAGTCTCAATTGTAATTGATTCAGAATGGCTCCTATATACCGGCACCCTGACACATGTGCAGTTTACCTTAAGGTCTGGATTGTGCAATATCTTGGCTCCCTCATTCTGCATTTTCATTTCTTCTTCTGAATAGCCATTATCAGTGAACGCACCTATATGGGGAATCAAGTTATAGGCGATCTGATACTGAAATGTCGACACGACTGTATTGTTTCCCTGCATAGTTTGTCTAATCTGATCGTCCAGCTCTCTAATCCCTTCCAATCCTGCGCCGGATACTGCTTGATATGTGGACACTGTCATTCTAACTACTTTACTGTAATTGTTAAGTTCATTGATAGCTGTCAGCGCTATTATAGTGGAGCAATTGGGATTTGCTATTATTCCTTTATGATTTCGGACATCATCTGGGTTTACCTCAGGAATTACCAAAGGAACATCATCGTCCAATCTATAAGCGCTGCTGTTATCTATTACGACAACACCTTGTTCAACTGCGATCGGACTGAATTTTTTGCTGATCTCATTGCCTACCGCTACGAGCAAAATGTCCAAGCCTTTAAAGGATTTTTCAGAAACTTCCTCCACCACGTAAGCCCGCTCTTGCCAATTTATGATTTGACCTGCGCTTTTTGCGCTAGCCAATAACCTTAATTGTTCTACCGGAAAATTCCTTTCAGCTAAAACTTTCAGCATTTCTTCACCAACTGCTCCAGTAGCCCCCAGAATTCCTAATTTGATACCCATCGCTAATCCCTCCACATATGTTAATATTCTATAATTTAAAAGCTATTATAACATGATTGTGAGAAGAAGCAAACATTTTTTACTTTATTACGCGGACAAATGTTTTCCCAACGAACACACTTGTTATCAACAGGGTTCTCAGCACTGTTAGTTAACGGAGATGTCTCTTACTATCTTCCAAATGCCTTTTTCTTTTATAGCTTTCCAAGGCGTATCAAAAGCCTCAATAAAGGATGGCTCGTCATTTTCAGTGTTTCTGTATTTATAATTAACCGATACCACTGCTTCTGAATCGGAAACTATCGTGTGACTATTAACGTCATAGTCTATCAACTCTAGATTGTCGCTTGTCATTTGATTGTAGAATTCATCAAAATCATCTGATCTGTCAGCTAATGGTGTCAATAAAAACACTCTACTATAGATTTCATTTCTTTCACTTCTAAAGTATTGAATCATGGCATCTGAAGGTGTCCTGCCAGTTAGGTCTTTTTCGCCTGTATCCAATGGGTAGCTTGTCGCTTTTTCTTTTTCAGTGGGTAGATACGCTCTTGGGTCATAAACATTCGATGGATTCCATATCATGTACCCCTCGATTCCCAGTTCCTTCGCCGCAATAATCTGCTGCCGCACCTCATTATGTCCGTAATAAATATACCCTTGCACCCAGGTGGCAGTGAAATCCTGAAGCCATGGTCTGATATCCGCTGGATCTGCTATAGCGGCATTTTTTTCT
>DMAP01000147.1 GCA_003446975.1 Clostridiales bacterium
GCTCCGTTGCTATCGGTATTGCTCAGTAATATAATGAACTCATCACCACCAAAACGAGCAACAATATCAGAGCTTCTTTTGACATTTTTTTCTAAAATAACGGATATGGTTTTCAATACCTTATCGCCTGCGAGATGACCGTATAGATCATTATATTCCTTAAAGCAATCGATATCGACCATAAGAATAGATAAAGGCTCTTGGTTTCTCATTGCATAATACCAAAGGTTGGATATGGTTTCATTAAAATATCTTTTATTGAAAATGCCCGTCAAACCATCTTTTTTGGACAGCAAAGAGAGCTCTCTATTCAGGGATTGCATATTCTCGGCATTTTTTGCGTTGCTGATGGCAATGGATAAATATGAGGCTACAGTGCCCAAAACTGTTAGAGTATTATCATTATAAACATTTTCTTTTTTGCTCTGAACCGTTAAAACACCAATAGTGTTTCCGCGAAGTATTAACGGATGAAACATAAAAGCAGGCATAGCATTGCCAAAACTGGAGCTTCTTCCATCAGTATATTGTGAGGTATCCTCGTTCATAGTGTTGACGATGAATGACTCGGAGTTCTTGAAACAATAAACAGCAAAACTGGTTTTTTGGTTTAAGGGTATAGTTGATGATTCTAAAGAAGTATCATCCTCAACCAAGTATTGGTACTCAATACTATTGCCAACCTCGTTATAAAGCGCAACACCAAAAACATCACAAGGCATAAGACTTTTGACATGGTGGTTGACGGATCTATAAATGGTTGGCAGGTCTAAAGTTGCTGTCAATTGCTTGCCGATGTCGCTCACCGCCTTAAGAGTTGAGTAGGCGTCTCTAAGGTTTTTGGTTTGATGCTCCAACTCTGCATTCAGTATTCTATAGGATTCCTTTTCCTTTTCTGTCAATGCGGCTTCCTTGCGAAATATTATGTTTCTGAGCTTCTGTTGTCTATCCTCCTCATCCATAGCTCTTCTTGTTTCGAGAGCTTTGTATGAGTAATGCAGAGTCAGATCAATGTTGCCTATTGCTTTATATGCTTCGGACATGAGCTGATAGATAATGCATTGAAGGGATTTCGCACTCATCTTATCAGCCAGATCTGAGGATTTTATAAGAAACTCTATGGCTTTCTCGTAATTTTTTATATCCATATAAATCTTGCTGAATTCAATATAGATTTCTGCTATATGGAATCTTTCTTTGGTTTCCTCATAAATAAACAGACTGTCATTCAGATATGAAAAAGCCTTGTCATAGTTTTTTCTCTTTCTTTCTATAAGCCCTAAGCGACTTATACTAGCTGACTCTATCAGTTTATCATTATATTTTTTTGCAACATCCAATGCTTTATATGCGTAGTTTTCCGCGTTGCTCAAATCATCGAGTTCCAAATAAGTCTCACATAGATTGAATAGTGGAAGAGCTGAAAGCTTTAAGTCTGTGGAATCATTTGGTGTTTCCAAAGCCTTCTGATAATAAGACAGTGCTGATTTGAAATCTCCCAATCGTCTGAATATCTCGCCAATATTGTTGAAAATTCCTGTTTCCACTATTCGATTGTTTATTTTTATGGCTAGATTAAGGCTTCTCTGATAATAATCATAAGCCTTGTCAAAAATTTCCAGATAAACATACACATTTCCAAGAGCATTGAAAATCTCCGATTCCAAATCCAGATCGGCTTTATTTTTCTCCAATGCATTCAATAAAAGGTTTTCAGAGTCCTGCATATTTCCAAGTCTGAGATGAGCTCTTCCTTGCAGGAAAAGACTCTTTGCAATACCATTGTGATAGCCGACAGACAAAGCAAGTTCATATGATTCTTTAGCAATTGCCAGCATTTGTTGAGGTGTGCTATTTTCAAGAGATTCAGATTCCAGATTTAACTGATCGATGATTTTATAGGTTTCCATATACCCCCCCACGTGCTTAAATTATACATGTTAATAATATCCTAATAAATTTGGATTTACAAATCCTTTATCGGTAAATCAGAGTTTATTTAAATCTTTCATAAAGATGTTTTGACACCCGAAGTACTGTCATATAATATTAAGATAGAGACAATTAGTAGGAGGAAACGTCAATGGATTTGTGTCACAGCGGATGTAATACTTGTCTGCAAAAGTTGTGTGTAGGCAAGGTACCTATATTTTCTTCATTAGCACATGAACATCTCGTTAAAATTTTAGGATTGATAGAGCATAAACACTACAGCAAGGGAGAGATTTTAATACAAGAAAATGATCCAGGGGATTCTGTTATCATCATAAATGAAGGATCGGCAAAAGCTGTACGCTACGCACATGACGGAAGAGAGCAGATTCTATATGTACTGATGGAAGGCGATTTTTTTGGAGAACAATTTTTATTCAGCAATCAAAACGCATCGTATTCAGTTGAGGCTATGGAGGATCTGAAAATATGCTTGCTGACAAAAAATGAGTTCAAAAAGCTATTGAAATCAAATCCTGATATTGCTATGAAAGTTATCGAAGAACTTGGGAACAGACTCTCATTGCTGGAAAACTCAATGAAACGTATAGGTGTGAAAAGCATAGACTCACGCATTGGACAATTGCTAATCGATTTTTCCCATAAATTCGGTAGAAAAACCAATAATGGTATAGAG
>DMAP01000065.1 GCA_003446975.1 Clostridiales bacterium
GGTCAAAAGCCTTCAGTAAGCGCTCGGTGGTTGGATTGTCGATGCCCTTCTTGGGATTATTCTCGATCAAGCCAACCAGTTTTTCCTGGTTTTGGATGAGTTTTTGGTGTGTCCCTAAGTCAGCTTTTTTATGTGGTCTACTATTTGAATAACTATCGGCAATATGCTTGGAACAAGTGCCGCTATATTTGAAGCCGCTTTTTTCAAACTTTCCAAGCTAAACTTAATAAGCTCCTTGTCTGGATCATTTTTTGCCACTTCTTTGATGGCTGTATCCACACGATTTGCCATTTTTTCCGCATCAGGTTTCTTTTCTTCTGGCACTTCTCTCGAAAGATCCTTTAGCTCCTTCACAAGCAATTTCAATTCATCTTTATAATTCGAATCACCTCTTGGTATAGTAGAGATATTTTGAGAAACATTTTCAAGAATTGAATCGACATTGATCACAGAACCAGTTACATTTGAAATATTTACTTGATCACCCATGTTAACCTCCATTTGTTGTACAAAACCGCCGAAAAACATTTGCTTAGCATGATACTGGAGTATTTTTGAGTCACTTTTCTCATGTGTATTTGTAGTATTTTGAAGCCGTCGTAACTGATTGACAATTTCGGATAGTGGTTGCTTTGTCACTAACGCCATCCATATTGTGTCTAGTATGGTCTCTGTTGTGTATTGGCTATCTTTACTTTGTGTAAGTATTTCATCAATTATTGATGTAATCTCTTGGTCGTGGGTTTCATAATTGAAAGATGCTTGTATGATTTGCTTTAGCTGTTCTTTGTTTGGGCGCTTAATTTCAAGACCAACGCACTGATTTGTTAATTCTTCTGATAAATTACTTGTGCCATAACTAATAATACATATAAAGGGAAATGATGTGCATCTTATAATGCCATTTTTTATTCTTACTTGCTCATTATCATAGTTATAAATTTCTATAAATTCAGCGTTGTAATATAAACGCATCAATTCTGGTATTATGAATTCCCCCCCTCCAATTATATGTGTCAAATCAGCCGATAGCTCGTTGGTATTACGGTCAATGCCATCGATGAGAAGTACTCGAGGCCGATCTGAAGGAAGCAAAGCGGTTCCTAAAGGACCCAAGCGAAAGTATTTTCCAATGTCAGCATCAGAATCTGTGTATATTTCTGGGCTGGCAATTTGCGCATCTTGTTCCCTTGAAACGGCATCGTACGTGTATAAACCATCTCGAAGATTCGTGTTACGGGAGATTGGCCAATATAGTACCTGACCAAGACTTAGCTCATTTGCGACAGAAAAGGCTAAAGCAGTGGAATTGTACCCAGGTCTGCTAAGAATCAAGAGTGGTCGCCTTAAATACAAGGCTACATTAACTTGTTCTATCTCTACTTGGCTGTGTGGATAAGGTTGTACCTTGCGCTCTCGCCCCCCTTGTTCGAATGCAAATCTCCGACCTGGAGGGGGAGGAGGCAAGGCATTACTTTGCTTGTTTGATTGACCACTTCCTCGAAATACCCACCATGACTTCAATTAATTATCTCCATTGATTTGAGAATTGTATAAAGTTTAGCATAATCTGATTATTAGTAAAAAAGCATTCTCTTGAGAGTAATTCTAAACAGCCCAACGGCTGGCGTACCGATGCGGGGGGAATTGGCAAAAAAAATCTAAAGGTAAAACCCGCCAAAGGCGCCGAATCCCTGGCGGGAGGGCCACGCCCGCTCGCGTCGGCGTGTACGCAATGTTGGGCAGCAAGTTTAAAAAAGTTTTATGGCAAAGAAATACCGACAATTTGAAAGACGGTTTTCACAATGCCTAAGACTGTTGGCATCACACCTGATAAATTTTCTGCCGCTTTTTTCAATCCATCGGCAGTAATTTGAATGGTTGTTTTATTAGGCTGAGCCTTTGTGCTTGCTTCAACTAGCGCCTTAGCGGTATCGGCAATCGCTTCAACTTCTTCTTTCTTCGCCGAAGGTACTTGTTGCAGTTGTGTTTTTAATTGCTCAATCAGTTCTGTTAACTGCTTCTTCGCCGTTTCATCTATGTTATTTGCTGAACCAATGTTTTGGGTAACCTGCTCTAGCACTGAGTCAACGTTAACGATCGAACCAGTAATATTTCCGAAACTGTATTTGTTTCCCATGATAACCTCCTTGATGGTAATATCGGGAAAGTCAGCCTTTATAGCGGCTTCGATTTCTGCATCTAATTTTCTCAGCAGTTCTACTGACTCTTTAGGAGAATCATACACACTGAATGCTTCAGCTCTTATGAAATCAGCAGCATCTACATATTCATTCCCAAGTGCATTTTTAATGGATTCTATTCTATCTGGCGTGTTAATCGGCTTTCCTCGCCAATCGGATGCTAATGCCACTACTTCAGGATACTTATCCTGAAGTTTTTTTTCAAGTTCCCATAATCGCTCTTGGAGACCACGGAAAAATCCAGCCGCTTCTTCATATTGTAAAAGTGATGCGCCTCTCGTTGAAAGCGCAATCCTTGTATCCCAGATTGCATTTAAGACCGCTGTTGGATCTCCGCCATAACCTTTATCGTATGCACGAAAAGCAGCCCGATCAAACAATGAGAGTAATTGCCTGATCTCTTCTCTCTGCTTATCTAATCGTTGTAATTTGTATTCATTCATAAACAATTTCTCCTAATCAGGGTGCCGCCCAACAGCGGGCGTTACCGGCAAGCGCGGGATTT
>DMAP01000059.1 GCA_003446975.1 Clostridiales bacterium
ACGCAACTCAAAACGACAAATTGGCTTCCTTGTTTTTTTTCTATGTTTCGATGAATCACGAATACCTAAGCAAACCCTTTGTTGAATTTTTTAGGACAAAATATTATCTGAACCGCCACCAAATGGCTGCTGTTGTGTATCTAAAAGACGCCAAATCCCTTACCATGACCCAGCTGTCTGAAAGAATGAGCATCAGCAAACAACAAGCGTCTCAATTGGTCAAAACGCTTGTAGCAAAAAAACTGGTGACTAGACATATATATGAAGAAAACAGACGCGTCGTTTTTATTGAGCCGAGTGAGCTGGCAATTCAATTGTTAACTGAGGGAGAATCCCTGTTCTTGAAACATGCTATGAAAAAAATCGAACAATCCATAGGTAATGAAACAGAAAAATTCGAGTCCGCCATCAGATATTTATCTGATGTGATCCCCAAAATTGATTTTTCATTCAATGATGATTAATAGTTCAATAACAAAAACCGATAGGCTAATGTCTATCGGTTTTGTTTGTTTAACTTACAAATTCTGGAATTCAACATCCTCGGGCTTTTCAAACAATGAATCATCAAGTGGTACATTAATCTCAAACTTAGTGGTTTCTCCAGTAGCTATGATAGTTCCACCATCTTCTATCTCATATCTGTATAGTATAGGATACTCAACAGAGTACCAAAATCTAGTTAACTGATTGTAGCCTTCATAAGAATTGTCCAACTCCATGTATACAGCTTTTTTCCCATCAATTGTTACAATTTTCGCCTCTACAACCGGCTGGTCTGTGAAAGCATCTGCCAAAGATGTCCCTTCCCAATCCACCACAACACTCTCTTCTCCATAATAAACATCGTCTTTTGACATAAAACCTGTCGTGTCTCCTTCATTGTACATATATGTGATACCTTCATCTGCATTGTAGATGGAAATACTCTTCATACCCATATTTTCATTCTCAGTGCGCTGCGATCCATTTTTGAAATACGTCGTCATACTGGATGACATTCCGGTCATGCTGATGATTGTTTCCATTACATAGCTATCCGGCATTGTATAGTTGATTGTCTGAAGCAACTCAAACCCTTCAAGCTCATCGGGAACTTCAGCAGTGGTTGTTTTTTCTGTAGTTGTTTCCGGCTGTTTTGTCGTCGTGGGGGCTGTTGTGGTAGTGGCTGTTGGTGGATCTGTTTGATTATCTTGTGGTTTTGAGCAACCCAGTATCATGGTTGCCAATGCGATTATTAAAACACTTGTAATTAGTCTTTTTGTTATCATATTGCCTCCTGAAAAACTCACTTATCTTGTTAATATCCATTAGTACATTTTATCGTAGATACATTATACCATATGCATCACAATAAAATAAACGATAATCGATATCTGCAAAATACGCCCACAATTTCGAAGTCTCAAATTACTCACCCTTTCCCTTTTGAACCAATCTTCTATCCACTGCCCTGCGCAACAGACTATATAAAACTGAACTGATTGGAACTGCGATCAGAATACCCAGTATACCAAATGCAGCAGCTCCCACAGTCACAGCCAACAACACCCATATCCCTGGCAATCCAACAGAGGTTCCGACCACTCTCGGATAGATTAAGTTGCTTTCAACCTGTTGAAGTACAACGATGAATATGACAAACCAGAGAGCTTTAATTGGAGATACCATAATAATCAGAAACACACCTATTCCTGTTCCGACAAAGGCTCCTATAACAGGTATCAATGCAGTGAATCCAACTAGTGCGGATATGGCAACAGCATAAGGCATGGACAGAATCGTCATGCCCAGGAAACATAATATGCCTATAATCAACGCTTCAAAAAATTGTCCTTTAATAAATTTGGAAAACACATCATTGGCCAGTGCTCCCACTTCCAATATACTTTCTGCAACATCTTCACTCAGAAAAGCGTGCAGCAACTTTCTTGTCTGTCTGCCCAATGTCTCTTTTTGAAACAGTATATAGATTGAAAATACCAAACCAAGGACTATGTTAATCAGAATTCCCAGAATAGATGAGGTGATTCCCCAGGTAGCGCTAAAGAATTCACCGCTTCCTTTTGTGATGAAATTATAGGCGGTCTCCATAATGTTTTCCCAATTGATTTCAAGATCGCTTAATCCCAAATCATTGATTCTCAGAGTACTCAACCATCCCTCAATTCTTTTAAGGAAAGACGGAAAATTTTGAGAAACTATACTGAATGTACTTCTCATCTCAGGGATAATCAATAAAACAAGAATGACAACAGCCATGATCATTGTTCCCAGGGTCAATAAAAAGGCAACCATCCTCTGATATTTGCCAAGCTTCAATCTGATGATTATTTTCTCCTCAATAATCTTCATCAAAACATTCAGGACAAATGCGATTGACAATCCGATAATAAACGGGATCAAGTAGCTGAACACTATCCCGACAAATCTAATGACTTCCGGCAGATACCATACAATTGCGAGCACGGCACCAACAATGACTGATAATTTTATAAAACTCCTATAGTTTATATTCATTAAATTACCCCATATTTAATCACTAATTATTCTATGCTTTAGTATTATACACTTATTTGCCATGATTTCCAAACATAAAATACAACCGAATTCACACCGGATTTGGTTACGTTTTTCCTCAAATTATGTTATGATATCCAATATACCTTTATCCGGTATAAGGAGGCCATAAACTATGTATCAACTAAAACCAAAGATTATAGTGCTTGTTATCATCATATTGTTGTCAATAAACATGATCGCACATGCTCAAACCAATCTATCACTGGTAAGCAGAACCAACAGTTTATTCATAGCAAATGGCATTGCAAAAAAAATCACATCCGAAGATGTTCAAATTGTTGAAAAAATCCGCTCAAGCGGCAAGACAGGCTTTCAGGAAGGCTTCTACTCATCCTATGAAGGCGGTGTCCGAAGATCGTCAGACCAGTATTTCACGGTTGATGTTTCAGGTTACAGCGAGCTGGTGTTTGATGTAGTTGCGGTATCTAACGATCAGTTCGGAGATTTGGAAGCATTTATCAACTGGCAAATAAATCCGATAGGGAATATTGCACAATACGGCAGCTACGAAAACTATCTGTCAACTTATGCATTTGCCCCCTCTACCAGCAATTCATTTAAAATAGCAAGCGGTACGCGATCAAATCCATTGCAATATCTGACTGAAGGCTTTAATATCTATATCCATAATTCGACTTGGCAAATCAAGCATGCCATAACCGTTTCCAGTCAATGGCAGCAGGTGGTCCTAGATGTGAGCGACATCAGTACAATGAATTTTCAGTTTGCCATCAACGGGCCCGGTAATATTTTGGTTGCCAATCCTTATCTTGTGAAATCAGGGTCCTCAAATGCCTCGACCCCTTCTTTCTGGGCAATCGAGGGCGTGGCTGACGCAAAAGAGTTAAATATCATAACCCCCAATACCAGTCACAGCTATACAAATTTTATAACTAGAAAAGAGTTTACTGAGGTGATTGTCTATCTTTATGATGCCGTACGAGGCATCCCTGATGATTTGCCCAGAGTTTCTTTTTCAGATACGACAAGCAAAGAGGTGGAAATCGCAGCCGCACTAGGCTTGGTCAATGGCGTAGGTAACAATCAGTTTGCGCCGAATGCCTTGATTACCCGGGAGCAGATTGTGACGATATTCAACAGAATGCTAACGAACCTGGATATCACTTACCCTGTATCCAATGACTATATCCGATTTGTCGATGAGAGCCTGATATCCGACTATGCCAAAACATCTGTCCAGATGCTGTATAAGCTGGGAATACTTCAGGGTGTAAGTGAAGCTCAGATTGCGCCTAAAAATAACGCAACAAAAGAACAGTCGTTGATTCTGTCTGTCAGGTTATATGATCTGTTAAGTCAGTAGAAGGGTTTCAGCGTTTATTATATCTAGCTTCACTTGTTGTGTCACTTCTTCCAGATTATTGAACTTTTTTACACTTCGAATATAGTGATGCAACTCCAATCTAACTTCCTTTCCATAAAGATTTCCAGAAAAATCCAATAGGTATGTTTCTATAGATACATGTGTATGATCGTCTACAGAGGGTCTCCGCCCAATATTGGTCAGGCCTTTAATCCAGACACCGTCAATATTGGAAAGGGTAGCATATACACCATGCTTTGGAATGATTTTGTTTTCGGGGAGTTTTAGGTTGGCTGTCGGCATTCCAAATCTCCTTCCAAGCGCTTTTCCATGAATGACATCTCCCCACAAAGTAAACGGTTGGCCTAATAATGCATTGGCGGTTTTAAGATCACCTTGCGTTATCTCATAGTGAATCCAATCATCTGTAATTTCCTTGTTTTCATGATGGACTGTCTCACAAGAAACGAGCTCATAACCGTACTTGTCTGACAGTTTTTTTAAAGTTTGTATATTACCTTTTCCATTTCTTCCAAATCGACAGTTGTTGCCTGACACAATTACCTTGGCACCAAATCGGTTGACTAAGATTTCTTTAATGAATTCTTCAGGTTCCATTACAGCAATTGCTCCGTCAAAGGGCACATGCGCAATAAACATAGGTCCATTCTTGTCAATTAGTTTGATGCGTTCATCTTTGGTATAGATATTGCTTTTTTTATCTGAAATGCCAAGTTTTTCCTTTTCAAGAAACAACAAAACTGAGCTGAACCCTCTGGATTCCTCCTCAATCAGTCGACTAATTACGGATTGATGACCTTTGTGCATACTATCAAAATATCCAAAAGTGACGCAGGTCTTATTCATCTTCAAATCGCTGCCTTGTATCAATTGCATACCTGTTCCTCCATCCACTCACTTCATCCATTCAGGTTTTTCTTTATTGAAAGGTCTGATTTTGTATTTCTGCTCATGAAGTCTGATAATCTCACCGGCATTCTTGGAGTCTTTTTTATAGTCGTTGATGAGTTTTTCAGGGATATTTGAGCTAAATGGACAGCTTGAGATGCAGATACCACAGTCAGTTCCCAAGACACGCCATTTCCTATAGCATTCTTCCTGTATGATCTGCCACCGCATAACCCCGTTAATCTCAGTCTGGTCTTCACTGGAGATAGCTTTCGCCGGGCATGTCTTGGCACACTTGCCACAAATCCTGCAAAATTCTGTTATGTTGAATTCAGATGGTTCGTCAACTATTAGCGGCATATTGGTTGTCACCGCTCCCAACCTGACCCGAGAGCCGAACTGCTCTGTAACAAGAATTCCATGTCTGCCTATGTCTCCAAGTCCGGCGGCTTTGGCAGCCAAAGGCAACACCAATAGATAGTTGCCGTCCATGTGGTTTCTTGCATCATAACCAAGGCTCTTTATATAATAGGTGAGCATCATACCTATTATGGCAGTGTCAACATACCCCTTTACAACAGCCAGAGCCTCCGGCAGTTGTGGTGCCGTATCTATTGCCTCTTTATCCATCTCCACTGCAAAAACGATGGTGCTGGTATGTTTAGGCTCAACTATTTCACCATATGAGTCATCATCACGACCCCTGTGGCTATAGTAATAGTCTTCATCACACCCTGTTATACCACACAGAACACTTCCATAATATCCCGCTAGGCCCTTGATCCGCTTTGTGAATGTTTCAGGAGTTCCAGGACATACCCTATTATTCAAATCAGGACCGGGGGCAAGATGTTTGATGTCTCCAAGAAACTCAAAGGCGGACATAATCATCGGGCTGTTCACAGGATCATAAGTTGCTGTTCCCTCAGCACACAAACCAGGCATCATGCTTATTTCATCGTCTATTCTCTGCTTTTCCTCACGGGTTTTATAATAGTCTTTGTAAGCCTCTGTGCCTTCTTTTCTGGCCATTCTAGAAAACATAACATCTCTTTCATCTATTCTCATTGTGCCTCTGCCTCCATCTTGATTCTAATCCTGTTTTTTCTTGCGTCTAAAGAAGCCAATTCCTCCAAATCCACTGATTACAGCCATATAAAACCCCACATCATAACTCCAACCTCTATTAAAAACCTCATATACGCGGATTGTTCTGTTGAAAAATCCAATGATAATAGAAACAGGCGCCAACCATCCATGCCATATTCCCCAAAAAAACCCAGCAGGATTCTCAACGGTATTCTTTCCATCCCCGGGCAAGCAACCCGTTAAAAGAAAAATGACTATCAATAAAACTAATAAAAACAATACTTTTCTACGAAGCATATTAACCTCCTCATCAAGCAACACAACGTTTTCAATCAAGTGTGTTTTTGCTTGTATCTTCTTTCTTTAAATCTACGCACCCTTCTAACAATCACCATGATCATTATAACAAGCAGAGAAACTGCAACTAATGGAAACAGTATTGCCAAGATAGACATGATGACGGACACCAAAGTTTCACCGGCTGAAACAATTGGATTTACAGTACCACCACTGAAAACTGTTGAAGTGCCATGAGCGCCGTTGCTTATCAAGCTAGTCACAGATGCGGCACCACCACCTGCAATGATGGCAAGTGGCCATTTCAATACGGGACTGATGTCTGTTACGACCGCCGCTGTCACAACAATACCCGCTATGGCACTTATGGGAATGCTGATGGTTTTGAGTAGATTGTCAACATATGGTATGAAGTAGGCTGCAATTTCAACCGCTGTCGCAATCCCGAAAATAACCAGAGTTGGATAACTGCCTATCCATGCAAATCCAGGACTCAACTCAAGATAGCCAATCATGTTGGCAATCCCCATGACCAATAATGGCACAAATACCCTGAATCCACAGGTAGCTGCCAATCCAATTCCGATAAAAATATTGAATACAAGCTCCATAAGATTACATCCCTTTCATCCCAAGTAGATAAGACCTTTTTCGTTTATTATTGATATTATACTTCATTACTGAGGAACTCCACAACTCCAACACAAAAAATACCGTTCCAAAAGCATTGTATGTTAGATGAGTCTTATTATATAATAAAGTGTGACCAACTATTCAGCATCAACAGGGTTCTTGGGTTAAGTGGTGTGAAACGCCATCTAAACCTTAGAAACCGTTATCCAGGGACTGTTAGTCATCGGACAGAAGTGGGAGTCTTAGCACAGTTAGTCATCGGATAAAAATCAAGGAGGCAATTTTGAAAGAAGAGAACAGTAAAATACAGGGAATCGTCAATGAGCTAGTATCCAATGCCCTTAATGCAAAGGCATCGGATGTTGTCGTACATATAAAAAGAGAGACAGAAGATAATACAATCATCTCTGTTAAGGATGATGGAGAGGGAATGGATGAAGAAACCGCAAAAAAAGTACATCACCTGCTCAACCAGCCCAACCTAACAGAGTATGAAGACTACTACGGAAATCTGACAGGAAACCCCATGTCATCATCGGGTCTCAATATTGTTGGAATGCTTGTGGATGAGGCGTCTGTGGATAGCATAGAAGGGAAAGGCACAACCATAACGGTTTTTAGAAGGAAGAAGTAAGGCTCTTTGCTATTTTTTCATCCATTGGCTATTTTTTTTGACCTTATCTTATCAAGATACATCAACTGGTCAATATGATGAAAGAATTTGCTGAACTCGATGCTTCCTTCACATAAATACACGTCGCTTCCAATGGCAACCTCCATTCCATATGGCAGGTTCTTCTGATCCTCATTCAATCTATTTTTGATTTGTGCTATACCTTTCTCGTAAAAATCATTATCCACGCTATTCAGAATACAGGCAAACTCATCGCCACCCAAACGATAGCATTTACCCACATGCCCAAAGGCTTCTTCCATATATTGATGGCACTTGATAATTACGCGATCACCTTCCTGATGGCCAAATCTGTCATTGATTGATTTGAGGCTGTTAATATCCAGCAACACCATTCGAAAATCCCGTTTATTCTGTCCTTTGGTCAATTCAAGTATATCGTTTTCGAAAACAGTTCGATTGTTTCCACCAGTCAAAATATCACGATACGCCAACTGTTTTAATATTTGGGATTCTTTATCCTTTAGCAACAGCCCGTCGAAGTGGCGAATGGAATCCCATGCCAAAAATCCAAAAAATATGATAATTCCGATTCGACTATAAAAAGAAGTGGAATCAAAATCCTGACTAAAAAACTGGATAAGTTCAATCAGAACCAGAATAATCATCACACTCAAATACATCAAAAATCTTTTTGCCTGGCTATTCTTGTGTCGGATCATTTCCATGAACAATAGAATAATCACAAAAACAATGGTTAGAAGCAAAAACCCATTGGTTAATTGAATTGATTCAAAGAAGCCTATTATACCATTAACTTGAAGGGCCAGATTAATTAAAAAATTCAGCATGAACATAATGGCTATGAAAGTGATAATTCTTTTGTTTTTCGTCAGTACACCATCACGTATATATAGCAAAAATGGTATGGGTATCAAAGCTATCAACATATAGCTGATCCCACCGATGATGAATCGATTTCCAGTAAAAAACTGCGTCAATCTCGACTCGGATAGGATCCAGGCACTAACCAGCACAGCAAACAATCCTAGATAAAGCAATCTGTTGTCACCCGTATTGAATAAGAAAATAGAAGATGCGATAGTAAGCATTCCCAATAAAAAGNNTTTGATGGTATAGGATGTTGTAAAGCAATGTGTCTCCGCTTCCAGCGTATACGGGATTAACAACACCTGAGAAAGCTTTTATCGGTGATTGCATGACAAGAGATAGCGTCTTGCCTCCAATATCGCTAGGTAGTTCAATGAGATGCCATACACTGGCTTCAGGTGCTGTCCACCTGCCAGCAATCGGTTTTTCATCTCGGAAGATTTCTTCGCCATCGATTAGAATCTGTATAGATTGCATGGATGAACGTATCCGCAGCTTCATGCTGTCAGGAAAATCAACCTCCATGACGCGCTCAGCTATATATGTCTCGTTAACGTCTACATCAAGTTTTATCGGTAAAACAGCATCATTGATGACTTGGTCATGTGATGAGACTGTCCAACCCATGTTTAGGTCCAATAACTCAGACTGGCCGAAGCGAAAGTTCTCAGTAGGCGTTGAAAGAGCGATGGCTCTGACCAGGACGATAATGATTATCGATAGAACATAAATAATGATTCTGTTTCTTCTGTATGGATTCTGCACAAACCATCCCTCCCAAGTGATATTCATGGTATAATACATACCCATAAACAAATATTCTATTCAATATCGAAGCACAATAATGAATTCGATTCACTTCACACTTTCCCAACAGGAGCCAGGTATACTGAAAATTCATCATCTCCATCCAACTGCAGAAGAGTGTCCAACAGTTTCTGGTCATAGGCTGCTATGGCGCATGTGCCGTACCCGATGGCTTCACAAGCAAGATATAGGTTTTGACAGATATGTCCGGCATCTAATAGCATCGGTTTGTGGGACCGTTCATTGTAGCGCCATTCACCTCTATAGGGCACCACGGACCAGACAAACGCTACAGCACAGTTTCCTGCAAACTTTTGCTTTCTGGCTGCTTGGGTCATTGTTCCATCCATATTTTCAGGCGTATAAACATATTCCAGTTGATGGGTCAGAGGACGATAGCGGTAAATACCCTTTTTCAATCCTTCCACTTTGCTGACCATCAGATTGGTTTCATATGGATGCCTCGCACCAGCTGATGGAACAGTTCTCATAGTGGCATATTGATCTCCTGCGACAGATTTTACTCCCTGGGTGCTCCAAAGAAGAAATGACAACTCTTCCAACGTCATAAACTCGTCTTTGAATTTCCTATGGCTTACACGGTCATTGATTATGTCCAGAATATGAGTCTTTACAAAAATATCATCTCCAAACTCCGGTAAAGCAATAACATTCTCAAGATTCACTGCAGCGTTGGAAAGAGGTGGTTGAGGTTTCCCATCCATTTGATCACTATTAAAAGATTCACTTTCGCTGAACATGGATTTCAGCCATTTTCGTTGTTCCTTAGCTTTGCTCATTAATTTTTCCTCCTATCCACAAAAAAATCTTTAGTGTATTGTATCATCTTTTAAAAGAACTATCATTAGTTAATCATACAATCCTGCCCTGTCATGAACAACAAAAACCCTGACCATCTCCAACGTCAGCCCCAAGGACTCAGCATCACCTTCCAGATATCCCTTGGAAATAAGCTTTTTAATGGTTTTCTTCCCCCAGACCGGTATGCTTTCAAGGCTGTGGTAGTGTTCAAGCGCTCGTTGGATCCTTTGATTTTTAAATCTCTCCCAATCTTCCTTCCAAGTGTTTTCAGATAATAGTATCCTGCGAGGGCACAGCTTTTTTGAGTTGCTGTAATGTCGATGAGGTTGTATAGTGGATATATCAAAAGCAAAGTGACGCATAAGCGCCACAATTAGTTTGACGGCATTTCTCTCTGATTGATCATAGGCTATATTTTCTGCAATCTCAATGCCAATGGTGGATGTGTTGCCATATCCGTGTTCTCCATCTCCGGAGTGATAAGCCTGCTCTGTTAATGGCAGATGTTGAACGATTCTGTCATGGCTGACGGTTATGTGCCAGCTTTTGTATTCTTTGTTCCTGTTTTCCAGGTTTTGAAGATAGCTCCCATGGGCAATAGCGCCTGCTGATGGTGATGTGTTTCCTGTTGAGTGAAGGGTGATTCCCTTCGGCTTCATCGGTTTCAAAGATCTGACATTAGGTTTGCCTTTTGGCTGGATGATAGACACCTGAACAGGTATGCCAGCTAATTTTCTTAATTGAATCAATCCATCTTTGATCATCTAAACACCTCCTTAACATTTAGATGTCAAGGAAGGTAATGCTTACCAATCATTTTTGTTAAAATTTTGATTTTTCATAATTGAAGGGAATGCTTGTCCCGACCACAACGTCTTCGATTTTTTCAATGATCAACCAGTCATCCATATTGCCCTGATGATCGAACTCCATAGGCTCAATCTTTTCAACATTTTGAAATTCTACCAAGCAAAGGCATTTCTTATGCCATCGTTTTTTCTGTTTTTCACTTAAATTAAGCAGCCCTTGATTATCATTCAATATGGTTTCAATCTCTTCATCTGATAGTTTTATATAGTTTTGAACATCTACTACATCGGCCTTTGCAGAAATCTTAGCAGTCCCTTTTTCCATAAAATATAGCTTTTCACCTTTAAAAACTCTGCTGTGAGGAATTTTTCGGCCGGCAGCGCCTCTGACAATCATTGTCTTAGTACCCTCAATTATTTTATCTAGCACCTTCTCCTTATCGTCACAATAAACTAAATGTACCATGTTTACCCCCTCTGATATAATGTTTTTAGATCTTTCATGTTTCCAACAATTGATATTGCAATATTGGAGCTAAGGAAGGGATTCGAACCCTCGACCTATTGATTACGAATCAATCGCTCTACCGACTGAGCTACCCTAGCGACATATTATAATTATAGTACCGGTCATGCCATTATTCAATAACCTGTTTCAGCAAAACAAAAAACAAAAGGGACGGTT
>DMAP01000058.1 GCA_003446975.1 Clostridiales bacterium
TCAATATAGCGATTCGTTTTTTGCGTCTGAATCATATACATAAAACCCAAGGTTCCGCCAATCAATTCCTGCGTTCCAGATTTTCTGAAGCAATCCAAAGCCATCTGCGCAGATTCAAAGGCATTGTCAATATCGTCTTCAAGTGCAAAATTCTGAGCCATTCCAAAGTATAAGATTCCCGCATTTTCAAAATTTCCATCGCGCAAATACATTTCTATTTCCGATAAATTGACATCCATGTCGTCGGTGGCAGCTTCCGAGTACTGCTCTTTTGCCAAACGGTAAAATTCAAAGTAGGGATTTTCATCTGTCAATGTAACATTTTCCGTATCTTGAAGGATATCTAATAAACCTAAGAAAAAATCACTCTCGGCTTGCAAACCTTGGCTTTGAATCTCACGAAAAACAGCCTGCAATTGTTGCTCATAATCTTCTCGATCGATTTCTCCTGAACCAGTTTTAACAAGAGAACTAGCCCATTTTTCAGCCGCAGAAAAAGGCATTTGATGTCCTGGCGGCGTATCAATTTCCTGGAGAGTTTGTCCTACAATACCAGGAGTTAGCCCATCATTGAGCATTTCCTGACCAAGAGCAAGGAGAAATTCTACAGCCTGCTTATGCCGGCCAGTAGCACTCAACAATTTTGCATACTCAGATTGAATAACATAAGGCATATTAGGAAAGGCAGGTGTTATCCTTTTGACATGATCTATCGCCTTTATGAAAGTTTCTTCTGATTTTTCATAATCTCCTTGTTTTTGGTATAGCACGGCAAGCTCATGATAGATACCCGCTTTCTCTTCAATAATTTTTTCATGCTCACCGTCTCCAAACAACAATAATGACTGCTCATAAAAATAGATAACCTTCTCTATATCTTTGTCAGAATGTGTATTGTGAGCAAGATATTTAAAGCAAAGAGCTTCACTTACTGTATCATCATGTTTTTTGGCAATAGATTGAGCCTCAAAAATATAAGATTCAACATCTTCATTCTTGTTAATTGCGTGTCTTAGCTCCGCAATCTTTAGCAAAGAACTCATCTTTAATTGCCAGTTAGCTGATTTTTGAAGTCTAACATGCGCCATTTCTGCATATTCAAGAGCAGCCTTATACTGATATTGCCGTGTTAGTTCTACAGATGTACTCAAGAAAATAATAGCTAAATCATCACCTGGCAAAAACCTGATATTTCCCAGCAGATGTTCTATATCTTGACCAACCTGAACAATTTTCGCAGATTCTTGACGCTCAATCAGAAGATTCTGATTATTCACCATTGCGTTACAAAAAACGGACAAAAGATCGGCATTACGAGTTTCCTGTTCTGGTAGCAGCTTAAACTCAGCTAAAGCCAGGTCAAAATATGGCAAGGCATTTTCTGGTTGATTCAGGAATCTGCATAGCAAATTTCCAAGCTCAGAATATGCATGAATACGGAGGTAACGATTAAACGGGGACTGCTCTCTCGTATCTAAGAACTTAACTGCTTGAATAAACGCATCGTAAGCTTGATTCCAATTTTCATCAACAATATATATTTTGGCAATTTGGCTATGAACATAGCCCCAGTGTATATTCAAGTCATCCCAGTTGATATCAACAAGCTTTTCATTACCAATGTTTGAATTATTCTTGGAAAATACTAGCTTGTACATCGCCATTGCATCTGCATAATCCACGCGACTACGGAGAACCGGATGCATCTCAGAAAATTTTTCATTTTCATAAAGTCTATGGGCTTCTTTTAGATGATACGATGGGCTACCATTAACAACTAGCTCAATTTCATCAGTAAGAAAAGCTGGATTTTCAACGCAAATGGTTTCCAGTGCATCCAAAGACACCATTCGCGCTTGATTTGTCTGTGCATCAAATGCACTTAATAGGAGATCACGAATTAGAGCCACTGCATCCGGAAAACCATTTTCTTTACCAGAATAACTCTTAATAACTTTTGAAAGCCCTAGTCCAATACCCATATAACTTGCTGGCGTCAAAGAACTAATTTTTGCGCCCAAATCCCCAATTAGCTTCATTTCATCATGATTGTTAGTTGTATTTCTGCTGATAAATACTCCAAAACCATAGGTAGCTGCATCGGCCATCTGAGATATTTCCGAATCCAAATACTTTCTCAGAACTGGCATAGCATAGGCATCACCCACATAGCCGAGTATGACAAGAGCCCATTTACAGCTTTGAGTATCTGTTGAACTCTCCAAATATTTTACAATGTGGGCTGTTACACCCACTTCATCTTTTGCTTCACTACAGTAATCAACAATGGCTTTCGCGACCGGACACATCGGAAAGTAGTCCCACAGTTGACAAACATGAACATGCCCCAGTAAAGGCAATAATTTATCAACTTCACCTCTGTGAAGAAGGGTAGTCGCTATCTGCGTTGGAAGCGGGAACTGATTGTTTACGCTAATGCCACAAGTTATTCTTTCGAGCAACAACTCTGTGGTTGGATGACCAGCTGCTGTGTAATTATTTTTTTTCAATGCGCTCAATGCATCTGGCTTCCTGATGTATGCCAAACTATCAGCTGCATAATCAGCCACGATATGATGCCTTTGCATTCCAATTCCCAGCGTTGACCAAATTTCCATATCCAGGAGCATTTCTTCTAAGTACGGTATTGAATCTAATGCTCTAGTTTTTCCAAGTGTAAAAGCTAATTGAGCGCGCACCATAGGATTTGGATGTGTCAGGGCTAGCTTTCCGATGACACCTAGGTCTAAAGGACGATTTATACGTAACAACGCCTTGGCTATGGTAACAGTAATATGTGGGTGATCGGAATCTAAGGCATCCAACAAACGCGGGATGGCCCATTCCCCCATGCTACTCAGATATTGCGAAAACCATTCCTGCCGCATGAGGTCTCCGCCCGTAAACTTATCTGCAAAAAAAAGAGCCGATTTTTCTAGAACAGCCAGGATGGCATCCAAGGACTCTGGATTTTTAATGTATGACATAGCCTCAGTAGCAGTGACATAATCCCCCCAAAACCAATCCAGCCCATAGGAAATTTCATCAGATACATCTTTATGCTCGCCCATCATCCATCTTGGTGAAAACATGATCGTTTTCAGCAGATCTATGGCTTTAATTCTTTCTTTGTTTTGATGATGCAACCAATTTGCTATTTGGGCGATTGGTTTTAGTATTCCGGCTTGTTCAGGTCGCAGTTTGTAAATGTCTATCAGGCTACTTAGCGCTATATCATCGCCCAAGTTCCCAAGCATTTGAACTGCGATACTGGATGAAACTTTATTTACATGAAAATCATTTTCTTCTTTCACCCATTCCAACAAAGCAGCTTGTACAAACCTTCTCTCATCATTGCCGCGTGTTGCTAAAATGAAAAGAGGAGATAGCCATTCTGGCTTCTTGATTAGCTTATCAATCTGGTCTAGATTAATGTGATTAGCCACCAAAAAATCAACGAACAAAGAGTGAACGAACTGATAATAACGCGTGGATGCGTCAACTTTAAGTATGCGCGCATCCAGAAATGCTTCTATGATTTCTTTCGGAAAATGCTCTTCGAGGTTTTTTTGATCAAGGAAAGAATTCCTGTGCGCTTGTTTTGCAATGTCTGCGAGCTTGTGAATAATTCCTCTTGCATCTGCAAATTGAAGCTCAAGAAAGTGAGATTGATTTATAGCATCCTGGATACGAGGGGATTCCCACAAACTAACAATAATGTTCTCGAACAGTTTCCACAGGGTTGGTATTACTGTTTCCTGCTTCGATGTTTTCCAGTACCGATTTTCTTTATAATCCTTCAGCATTAAAGCTAGAAACAGCGGATTTGATGCAACCTGGGATACTTGGGAAAATCCTGTTTGCTTTTCTTCAACGGAACCATCAGGAAAAATAAGAGATACAAAACCATCGGCAAGCTGCTTGTCATCGAGATAAGTTTTTGCAAAATTAAAAACATCAACTGTCTGTAATATTTGAATGTATGCTGTGGGTATTTCTAATTGGCGGCTCTTGCTAAAATAAAAATCCCGACAACTTGTATAAATACCAATGTCAGTGCTGTGAACCCAATCTCTAAAATCTTGGAGACTCTCTCTAACTTGGTCAAGTTCATCTAAAAAGAAAATAATCCTTTTTTCAGAAATTAAATCTTCTAATGGGCAAAAATCCTTACTCCTTTTATATGATGTTCGGTTTATATAACCATCAACAAATTCACCAAAGTATTGCTTAGGATCTATTGTCCAAGCACTTAAATTAATCCAAATAGGTATTGGCGATTGCGGATTTTGTAACGCCCGCTCAGCCATCCTTATTGCAAGTTGTTGGAGAGCCGTCGTTTTCCCACTACCGGCCGAACCTACAAAATTAACCTTTTTGTGTTGCTCTGCAACGTGAAATATATCTGGAAAAAATTCACGGTTATCATCATTAGGAGTTTGTGCAACGAGTGCTGGAACAGGTATATATTCTGGGAATTTAACAGGCGCTTTGAGATCAGACAACTCTCTTAATAGATTCTCCAAATATTTTTTTCTGGGCGTAAGAATTCGATTATCAATATTGGCAACTAATTCTATAGGCGTAACTAATGCTGTTCGATTGGAAGCTTCGGAAACTTGATGGGTTAACACACCTATAATGCCTTTATCTCCGAGCATAACGGGTGCACCGCTCATGCCGTTATATATTCCATCGATATCTAATTGAAATACTTGGGTGCCATTCCTTACAGTGTAACCACTAAGCTTTCCTTGGGCTGATTTATAATCCCAATGCTCCCCTTTTCCTTTATCGTCTACATATCCAGTAACATACACATCATCTGTTGGCTTCACATAAGAGATTAATCGTGGAGGCAAGAGATTGTTAGGCAGGTCTTCAGCCAATTCAAGTATGAGGATATCTTCATGTTCTCGCGGTGTACCAGAAACCTGAGATATTATTGATATTTTTTTCTTCTTCTCGAAGAATTCAAATGAAAACCCATCTAAACTGGCATTTAAGTCAGGTTGAAATTCAGCAATAACATGGCGGGCCGTAACAAGCAGGCGGGTTTCTGGATCAATCA
>DMAP01000430.1 GCA_003446975.1 Clostridiales bacterium
CACGAAAAAGTAGGTGTTAGTACCCGGTGTCCACAACTGAGACAGTGGTCCATATCTTGGAGAGTTTGTATCATCAGAAAGAGCAGCATCCACCCAGAGGCTCTTGTCAAATTCCTCTTCATAGAGTGGTGTCAGGTTTATCACAGTTGTATCAGAACTGTTTTGCCATTTATCAGTGAAATAAAAGCGGAAATCTATTGGCTCACTCTCGAATCCTCTTACAGAGTAGTTACCCTCTCTTGCTTCAGAATAATAGCGGTCATAATCAACCCAGGTTCCGGTGGAATCCTTAAAGTGCGTGTGAAGAATAAACTGGATCCCATCAGGATTTGAAAACTTCAAATTTACACCACCAAACGTTGAGATGGGTGAAAATGTTTCTTTCACCAGGTGTATTGGAGCTGTGGAAGGATTAATTTTCACCAGCACAGGTTCCGATTCAACCTCAGACCTACTCACGGTATAGAGGTTAACAGAATATTCCTGAACTTCTGAAAAACCCTCTAATTCAACATAATTTTTATACACAGAAGATTTTGCAATTTTCTCCTCTCCACTTGATAAACTATATTTGGCAAGTACATATGCAATATCAAGATCTTTAGGGAGAGTATAAGTTATTTTTGCCGCCCCAGGTAAATTTTCCACTCTTATATTGGTTACTTTTGGTGGGACGGAAGAGTTATCCTTGAGAGGTTTGTTTACTTCAGTTTCACACCCAGCCAAAAACAGAGTTATTGGAAGTATAACAGTTATAAACCATTTTATTAATTTCATAGCAAACTTTTTATTTAAATGATATATTCAATTTTTACCATCCGGGATTTTGAACCAAGTTTTTATTCACAACAAGGTCATACTCACGAATAGGCCAAAAATAATCTTTAAGCGTAAACACTTGTCTATGCAATGATTTTTCACGGTAATAAAACTGAGGGTCACCCTGATCAGTGTCCCATCCTCGTATAGTTTGATTTAAAACCAAAGGTGCAACCTTCCATCTTCTCAAATCCCAAAAACGTTCACCGGTAAAAAGCATTTCAATGTTTCGCTCCTGCTGTACAATTTCTCTTAATCCAGTTTTAGAGGAATATTTATTCGGATTATTAGAGTAATTTGTCCAGGCTTCTACCACACCGGGTAAACCACTCCTACTTCTAATCAAGTCTAAATATTCAAGCGCTCCATCCATCTGTCCAATTTCATTCAATCCCTCTGCATACAACAAATAGAGATCAGCCAGCCTTAATATCGGCCATGCATAATTTGTTGAAGTAAAAGTGGTTCTATTCGTAGCCGTATTGGTGTAATTATTCAACTTTTTCACAAAATAGCCGGCATAAGGATGCCATCCAGCCTCAGTTTTACCTAGAAACTGTCCTGATCTCATCTCGAGCCAGTATAAATTAGCATCGTCATATTTACCACTACCATACCATATCCCTCCATCAAAACCTAATGTTCCATAAAACCTCGGTTCTCTGTCGAAATGAAGACCAACCGTTGTATAACCGGGTTTAATCCTGTATCGGTCATCACTTGTTGCTGTTCGTAAATTAAGACGCTCATTGTATTCCCAGGTAACATCTTCATCAATAGGTACACCATTTTCAGAATAGAAGAGATAGGCCATATTTATTGTTGAACCGTAACTACCATTGGCGGCAACCCAGCCCTGCTGAGCTGTGGTCAACCCCCTGGGATGAGTCCATGTTTGAAGGTTTCTCGTTGTACTTCCGGAGTGCTGCCAAAGAATTTCTTTGTTCCACCTTTCAGTGATGCTCCCCCTAAGATTCATCTGTAGTTTAGACTCTTCTGAAATCTTCTGGGAAAGAAGGGACGGTTCAAAATAATAGAGCTGGTGTCCAAGCTCATGGGCCTTATCGATAGCAACCTTTGTTGCATCTACTGCCTTCTGCCACTTCTCTTCACTATACTCAGTGTTAAACAGGTTGGTACCATTCTTATCCTTGAAATTTGTATAATCAGGGTTACCGTTGAAAAGTGGACTGGCGGCATATGTTAGAATTTTTGCTTTCATACCCAAAGCTATCGGCATAGTAACTCGACCCAGTTCCTGGTTCTCATCCAAAACTCTCTCTGGCAAGTCAACAAGAGCTTCATCAATCACGGAGACGATGAAATCAAAAACATCATCCACAGGCTGTCTTAAAACATTCACAACTTCACTGGGAGCAGAAACAGGGATATTTTCCTTCATGATTGGAATCGGCCCATAGTGTTGCAACAATATAAAATGATAATATGCCTTCAGGAATTTCACCTCAGCAGCCCAACGATCTTTCTCATAAGATTGCATGTCCGGGACATTTCCGATATTCTCCAAGAAAATATTGCATTCTCTGATAGCTTCCCACATCGTTTCCCAAGGACTGGCAAGGGGGCTATTTGAATTTTGCTGTCCAGAGGCTATTCTATAACCAAGTCTGCTATGATATGGACTCGCAAGCCAAAATTCATCTGCACCGGATAAAGTGTAATTCGCATTAAAATCACCATAATTTGGCATAAACGAGTAACAGGTGAAAAGATATTGCTCTGCAGTTGATCGCATTCGAAATGCATAATCTATCGTAGCCACATTATCTGGGACAATATCCAAATAATCGTCACATGAGAATGTGTATGCAGCAAAAAAAGCTATAAAAATATATTTTAAATTCTTCATCGTTTCTTCTTTAAAAAGTTAAATTAAGTCCAACATTAAACACTCTCTGCAGAAGATAACCAAGTCCATTACCACCCATTTCCACATCCCACATGTTAAATTTGCTCAAAAGAAATAGGTTAGAGCCGCTAAGATAAAACCTCAAGCTCGACAACTGCATCTTACTTGCAAGATCATCCGGAATCGTATACCCCATCTCCGCTTGTTTCATCCTTAAAAAGGAGCCAGTTCGTAACCACCATGTGCTCAACTGCATATTATTCGGTTGATTGTTGATGCTCAACCTGGGGTAAAAGGCATATATGTCTGGATTATCAATTGAATAATAGCTGTCAGAAATCGCTTTCAATACCGTTTTGCCATCTACAAAAGGTTGAATATTCGCTGGCGTTGAGCCACCGATCCAAAACGAGGATCTTGCTGAACCCTGGAAAAAGGCAGACATATCAAAATTCTTATATCCAAATGAAAAACCAAATCCATAATTTATTTCAGGAACGGTTGGATAACCAATGGGTACCCTATCTAATGTACTAATCTGTCCGTCACCGTTTACATCTTTATACTTGATATCACCGGCTACATTCTGTACTCCGAAATTTTGCACCGGAGAGTTCGCAACATCCTGATCATCGATGAATAATCTTTCAGCTATATAACCATAAGGTTGAGAGATGGGCCTGTTGATACGTGACAACCACCACTCATTTTCATACTGAGGCTCTTCATAAACTTCGTAATTAGATCTAGCAAAGGTGAAATTACCTCGTGCTTGAATCCAAGTATCTTTATTAAAACTGTGAGAAAAATCCATAGAAATATCTGTCCCATACCCTGATGCTTCGCCAATATTTGCTCTCACCGCAGCAGTAAGTCCCATGGTATTGGGGATATCCTGTCGATTCATTAATATATTTGTTCTTCTTTCCTTAAAAACATCAATGATGAAATTTATTTTATCGATCAGTCCAATTTCTAAAGCCAGATTATTCTTGTACGAAGTTTCCCAGGTTATATCAGGATTTGCATAACGTGTAATGTTAATACCACTTCTGCTGTAATTCGATTCTCTCCCGAAAGTTGAACTTCTATTACCAGCAGTCATATTCACATTCGATAAATAAAAGAATCGGTCTGATGCACTACCAATAGCATCATTACCTACTAACCCATATGTGTATCTAACTCTGAAATTATTTACTACAGGTTTGATGCTGCTCCAAAATGCTTCATTTGATAAACTCCATGCTACACCAAAAGAAGGGAAAAATCCAAAACGGTGAGTTTTATCAAACCTTTCACTTCCATTATAACCAAAATTAAACTCGCTATAGTAACGGCTGTCATACGAATAAGTAGCCCTTCCTGACACTCCAAGATTTCTGGAAGGCAGCGACAACTGCAGATTATCAGCTGCCGCGGTAGACTCAGAGCGCATTATACCTACAAGCATCCCGCTTATCATGTGTTTGTCTGCAAAAGTCTTTGAATAATCCATCGCAGCCTCACCGTAAATAACGGACAACTGTGACCTTGTACCTTGATCAGAAGAAAAATCAAGATACTCAGTGCCGCTGTCTTCGTTGAGTGGTGACAAGCCGTAGGCTCCGGTTGATCTATCATAATATGACAACTGGTAATAAAAAGGGTTATAGCTACGCAGCATGTCATACCTGGAGGTTCTATTGGTGTTGAACATCATCCTGAAATTTAATCCTTCCGTAACGAAGTCCAGGTTCTGCTTCAATTCCATTTGGGCCATCATGATTGAGCGGTCATATTCCCTGTAACCTCTTACCATCTGTGCATAGGGATTATTAAAAGAACGACCTTCTAATCCGCCAAACATGATATGTTGTGTATACCAATGCTCATCATCTTTCGGATAAAATGGCAAAAAATCTACCGGACTAGATCTAACCACGCGTCTATAGACCTCTGATGCTCCATCAATTGGGCCGTTGAAGTTATCAAAATTACCATTTAACCTAACTATCATTTCTGTTGTAGGTGTAACATTTATGTTTACATTGGCTCTCAGCGTGTATGACTGCAGATTGATATTATTGTTGAAGTTACTCACAGAGGGGACATTGAGCATGCCATTGTCCTTGGTATATGATCCGGAAACAAAATACTTTGCTACTGGTCCACCACCAGTGATACTTAGATTATACCGCTGATTGAGTGTATAATCCTTAAAAAGGACATCTTTCCAATCAACAGAAGGGTAAGCAATTGGATGACCACCTTCTCTAGTCCTATCAATTTTTTCAGGTGAATAGAAGATGAAAGCGAACGGATCGCGTGCTATCTGTGCCTCGTTATAAAGCTCCATATAACTTACCGGGTCAGTAAATTCTACATCAGTAGTTGGTGAAGACATTGATCCCTCCGCTCTGAAAGCAAGCACAGGCTTTCCCTCTCGTCCCTGCTTAGTTGTCACATAAATCACGCCATTGGCTCCACGCGCACCATAAAGAGCTGTTGATGTTGCATCTTTGAACACTGAAAAACTCTCAATATCATCAGGTCTTAACCGGGATAGTTCAGTCGTGGTCACTTCCATACCATCTATCAATATCAATGGATTTACTTTCCCCGTTCCAAAGGAGGTTACGCCTCTGATGAAAAAATCCGCATCATCCTGCCCGGGTTCACCACTTCGCTGATACGATATTACTCCTGCCACCTGACCTGCAAGGGCAGTGGTTAAATTTGATGTCGGTACGTTCAGGTCTCTTGTATTAATTGTTGAGACAGAACCTATCAAATCTTTTTTCTTTTGGGTACCAAAAGCTACAACAGTCACCTCATCCAGTTCGCTTGTTGTCTCCAACAGTTTTACATCAAGAACGTTAACACCTCCAACTCGTATCTCTTGCGTTTCATAACCGATGTAACTAAACTCCAAAACAGAGTTGTTAGATTTTACAGTCATTATATAGTTACCATCAATATCAGTTGAAGTACCATTAAAGGGTTCAACATCTTTTTCAATCACAGTAACTCCAATCATTAACTCCCCGTTATCATTCGTTACACGTCCCGAGATCCTCTTTCCATCCTGAGCGTAGAGCATAGATAAAGGTAAAACAAATAACATTAAGAATGAAAGATAAATAGCTTTAATCCCACGTCGTTTTCTTAACAAATAGTGAATCATCATAATCATTATTTTTTCATGTTTTTTAAAGTTTTGAAACAGCCTCTTTATCAGCACCAATACCTTTTAACGTAAATTATAAATTATTGAGTTTACAAATTTACCTAATCAAATGAAAAGATTTGCTACATTTTACGCAAACACTCCCTCAAAAAACGAAGATTTGCGTTAATTTATATATATATATAGTTAATTTTAACAGGTCGAAGCACCATATTAAACACGGCTTGCTGAAAATATTGGCGTCAATTATATTAGCATACGTACTGTTCATCCAGTTGGTTCTAAAAACATTGTGAAAGCTATTAAATTCCAATCTTTTTCCCGGATTTTAAGTGAACGTAAAAAAAACAATTGTTAAATTGAATGCTACTTAATTTCAACTAGCCGCACATCATCAATATTAACTTTAGAATGAAGGGTTTTTATGCCGTCCCACTCTGTACGAATAGCGATGAAGATTGTACAACTTTTAAAACTCTTTCCCGGATTATCCTCAATAATTGCCGGCAGATCAAATACAACACTAATCTCGTTCCAATCTTCGTTATCGGGGAGTGTTATCTTTTCCCAAAAGGTATGATTCGTTTGAGGTAGAGCATCGGTTGAAGAGACAATCCCCACATAAATATCCTTCAGATGGTTTTCATTTGAATGAACAGTGATATTTTCTTTTAGTGCATGGAATGAAAATTGAAACTTTTTGCTGTCATCCAATGAAACACGTTGAGCGAGATTGTGATAATACCATCCTGTACTCGTTGTTGTTGCATTTGAAGTACTCCCACCAATGTTCCACAGAAAAGCGGACTTTGTACCGGTGCGGGATTTCAGATGATCTAGCTGTGTGCGACACTGGCTTTGCGTCGTTCCCCTCTCAAACCATACATTGTTTGCTACAGCTGCAGCTTGAGACAAGCTCGGTGAAGTTGTTCGGGACCATTCATCAAAGAAACCCTGGCAGTTGACAAAAGATAAATATTCAACATAATTGAATGTAACTTCTACGCCCGATGGTGTCACCTCGTTTTCAAATCCACCATTCACGATGAGATTATCTGGATCCTCCGTTTCAGGGACCGTTTCAGGGAAATCGATATTCGCTTCATGATTATCGATAAATTTC
>DMAP01000030.1 GCA_003446975.1 Clostridiales bacterium
TAGTTTTTAGGTGTGGATTTATGAATCGTTATTGTGATGTGATTATCAGCAACAAATCTAGAAATACAGATCAGGCATATACCTATCAAATCCCGAATCATATGGGAAATCAGATTGATATTGGGAAGAGGGTATTGGTTAATTTTAACAATGGACTGATTATTGGTTTTGTTGTTTCATTGAAGGAAACAATTGACAAAAATATCAGAAACATAAAAAATATCTTGTCGGTGATAGATAATGAACCTATTATCAGCCATCAGAACATAGCTTTAGCCTATTGGATCAGAGAGCATTATCTTTCGAGATATAATGATGCTTTCAATTTGATGTACAGACCTTTATCTAAGATCGAAATTTTTATAAAAACCAGTAATTCGTTGCCCGACAATTTCAATCCGGAGATAGCCGGCAAATGGATAGCCTTTGAAAAAATCAGAAAAGAGCTTCATAATAAGCAACTACTGGGCGAGTTTGACAACTATGTCTCAGATGGCATTGTATCCATGCTGTCAAGAGATTTATCCTTTGAGACTGAAAAAACGACATTTGCAGAGCTTATCGACAGGCATTATTTGGAGAAATTAAAAAGCAATAGCCATAAACAGAAAAGAATCCTTGATTACATTGAAAAGAATGGAAATACATCAGTTACTGAGTTAATCAATGACTTGAAATCCAATATTAGAGAACTGAAAAAACTGGAAGGTAAAAGTCTGATCCGATTGTACTCGGAAGAGAACCATACAAAAAGACATGTTGACAACTTGAAGCCCGAATCCATTATATCGTTGACAGACGAGCAAAATAGTATTATAAATAGTATTGTGAGTTCTGAGAAGCAGAAATTTCTGATTCATGGTGTTACTGGAAGTGGTAAGACGGAGATCTATTTAAGAGTTATCGAAGAAATATTAAGAGCAAACAAGACTGTCATCTACATGGTGCCCGAAATCTCATTGACACCACAAACAATCAACCGTTTCAAGCAACGTTTTGGTGATAGAATTGCTGTATTGCATAGCAAGTTGACAATCAGTAATAGAAATGAAGAATGGCGAAAAATATTTGATCAAGAGGCAGATATTATCATTGGCGCAAGGTCAGCTGTATTCGCTCCGGTCAAAAACCTGGGTGCTGTCATTATAGATGAGTCCCATGAGGAATCATATAAATCTTCCTCCATACCCAAATATGATACGATAGAAGTCAGCGAGCAATTGACTGACTTGTGGAATGCCAAAATTATACTGGGCACAGCAACCCCATCCTCGGACTCCTATCTTAAAGGCATGCGAAAGGAGTATGAGATCATGACCCTGACTAAAAGGGTTAATCAGCTTCAAATGCCGGAGATTAACATAATTGACATGCGGGAGGAGCTGGATGACGGTAACAAGAATATATTCAGCAGACAACTTCAGGAAGCTATCATCAAAGCATTCAATATGAAAGAACAAACCATTTTGTTTTTGAACAGAAGAGGTTATTCGAGCTTCATGTCCTGCAGGAGTTGTGGTTATGTGGTTAAATGCAAGCGGTGTGATATATCCATGACATATCATCAGAATAAAGGTCTTTTGATTTGTCATTACTGTGGCGCTACCCAGAAGGTCACTACAAAATGTCCGGAATGTGAGAGCCAGTATTTCAAAGCATTTGGGCTTGGGACTGAAAGAATCGAAGAAGAAGCCCGAAGACTGATACCTGAAGCGAGGGTTAGTCGGGTGGATCAGGATACCACATCAGCGCCCAATTCTTTTGAAAAAATATACGACAGCTTTAAAAAGGGAGAAATAGATATCCTAGTAGGCACACAGATGCTTGCAAAGGGACTTCATTTCCCAAATGTGACAGTAGTTGGAATTGTTTCTGCTGATTTAACGATGAACTTACCATTCTACACGGCAAACGAAAAATCATATCAATTGATTACACAGGTCAGCGGTAGAGCTGGCAGAGGAAACAAATCAGGCAAGGTTTTTGTACAGACTTATGACCCAGACAATTATAGTCTTGTTCATTCCAAAAACAATGATTACATAGCCTTTGTCAAGCAGGAGCTGTCATTAAGAAAAGCATTCAGATATCCGCCTTTCATCGATATAATAAATATTACGATACTTTCCAGGAAAGAGGAAAGCGCACAGAAATTTGTCATTGAAAAACACTCGGAAATCAGAAAAAATCTCAATGAACTAATTGTGAAAAGGAAAGTTTTGATGTACCCGCCGATGAATAACAGTATTTATAAAATCAACAACAAGTACCGTGTGTCTATTATCATCAAATATAAAAAAGGCGTTTCAACTGAAATTAAGAATTGTTTAAGAAAAATACTTTTAAATAGAAGTTACAAAGATGTTGATATATCCATTGATATCAACCCAACTTCAATATAGGAGGTCACATTGGCGATACGTAAACTAAGAATTGATGGAGACGAAATATTAAGAAAAAAAAGCAAAAAAATAGAAAAAGTTGATGACAGGTTATTGACCTTGCTTGATGATATGGTTGAGACCATGTACGAAAATGATGGCATAGGACTTGCGGCAGTCCAAGTAGGCGTCTTGAAAAGAGCGATTGTGATGGATGTCGGAGAAGGTCCTGTCAAAATTCTAAATCCGAGAATTATCGAAGATGAGGGAGAACAAATCTTTACAGAGGGATGCCTAAGTGTACCTTCTGTCAATGGGGATGTCATCAGGCCGGAAAAAGTAAAAATGGAATATATGACCATTGAAGGCAATACGGAGATTATGGAGGCTGACGGATTGAAAGCTGTTTGCCTGTGTCATGAAATTGACCATCTTGATGGGGTCCTATTCATAGATAAGATCATTAAGGGAACAAAGACCGAAGATGCAGGATTGGAATCCGATGCATAGGGTTGTTTTTTTAGGGACTCCGGAGTTTTCCGTACCATCCTTGCATTCAATTGTCGCAAAGGGATACGAAGTGACTTTGGTTGTCACCCAACAAGACAAGAAAAAGGGAAGAGGAAAAATCACATCCAGATCGCCGGTTAAGATAGCCGCAGAAGCATTAGGCATTGATGTCTATCAACCTGAAAATATCAATTCAAAAAACAGCATAGATTTGATTAAGTCACATCAACCTGATTTCATTATTGTTGTAGCATACGGACAGATTCTATCAGAGAGCTTTCTAAAGATTCCCAAAATAGACTGTTTGAATATTCATGCTTCATTGTTACCGAAATACAGAGGAGCCGCACCCATCAATTGGGCAATAACAAATGGTGAATCGGAGTCAGGTATCTCAATCATGAAGGTAGAGAAGGGGCTGGATTCAGGACCGGTCTATAAGATGGAAAGTGTCTCTTTGGATAAAACAATTACCGCCGGCAAGCTACACGATATACTTATGACATTAGGTGCTGGATTGATTGTAGAGGTACTTGATTTAATAACGAAAGAAGAAGTAGAACCTTTGGAACAGGATTCGAACAAAGCGACTTATGCGCCTATGCTCAAGAAATCTATGAGCCTGATCAACTGGAACCAGACTTGCCAAGTCATCCATAATAAGATTAGAGGGCTGGACCCGTGGCCTGGGTCGGTCATACGTTATAAACAAAAGGAATTGAAGATATTTGATACAAATTATGTGTTGGAAAAGCATGTTGAAAAGCCAGGAACAATATTAGGGGCAGATGAGCATGGCATCCGCATAACATGTCTGGATGGTTATTTGACAATCAAAGAGATACAATTGCCGGGCAAGCGTAGGATGTCAGTCAGAGAGTTTCTGCTGGGCAATAAAATAGAGAAAGGTTATCAGTTAGGAGATGATTAAATGTTTTTTGATACAAGTATTGTTTTACTAATTCCAGCTATCATCATATCGATGTATGCGCAGCAAAAGATACAGTCTACATTTGCAAAATATTCAAGAGCTTATGCACAAAGCAATTACACAGGCTACGACGTGGCAAGAATGATTCTTGACAGAAACAATCTTGATGCAGTGGCTATTGAGCATATCCCCGGTAATCTGACCGATCATTATGATCCCAGAACAAGAATACTGAGGTTGTCAGACTCGGTTTACGGCAGCAGATCTTTAGCAGCATATGGCGTTGCCGCCCATGAAGTGGGACATGCCATTCAACACTCAAGTCAGTATGTTCCTTTGGTGGTGCGCAATTCATTGGTTCCTGTAGTTAACTTCAGTTCAAAATTTGTCTGGATTCTTGTCTTGCTGGGCCTATTCTTAGGCGCTGCAGGTCTAATCCAAATCGGCATAGTTCTGTTCTTGGGAATTGTTGTCTTTCAACTGGTTACATTACCTGTTGAATTTGATGCCAGCAATCGTGCCATTATGCAGCTCGAGGGATTGAACTTCCTTCAAGATGAAGAAATCGCAAATGCCAAAAAGGTGTTGAATGCAGCGGCATTGACATATGTTGCCGCAGCTTTGACCGCAATCAGTCAATTAATCAGGCTAATTATGCTTTCAAACAGGAGACGATAAAGGCTGTGATATCAGCCTTTATTATTTTGGAGAGATTTTGATGGAGTATAGAAAAGAAGTCGTGAACTCTTTGTACAGAGTAACTGAAAAGAAGAAATACTCAAATATAGAAATTAAGGAAAGCATCTTTAGATTTGACAACAAGCAGGAAAAAGATCTTTACGTTTATAATTTTTATGGTGTGATTGAAAACATCATTTTTGTCGATTGGGTTATTGCCTCATATTCTTCGATAAAAATCTCAAAAATAAATGACAAGGTGTTGAACATACTCAGACTTGCTGTATTTCAACTCTTTTTCAACGATAACCTCTCAGCGTCAAAAATTGTTTTTGAAAGTGTCGACTTAACAAAAAAGTACCTGTTTAAAAGTCATAAATTTGTCAATGGCGTCTTAAGAAGCATTATACGAAACAAAGAAAATATTTCTGTAGAAATCAGCAAGCTGGACAAGCTTGAGTATCTTTCAGTCAAATATTCTTATCCGGCTGGGCTGGTGAAGAAACTTGTCCAGGAGTTTGGATACGATGAAGCGGAACAATTTTGTATTGCATCCAACTCAAAACCGGAAATGATCGTTAGGGTCAATCAAACGAAAATATCACGGGACTTATTTTTTGACACTTATAATGGCGAGTTGTTCCAAATGTCCAAAACACAGCTATCAAATGATGGAATCATCATCAAAAGCCCCCATCATATTGAAAATACAGCAATGTACAAGGAAGGTCTAATAACGCCTCAAGACGAAAGTTCGATGCTTGTGGGTCAGATATTGAATCCGGAAAGGGAATCATATATCATAGACATGTGTTGCGCTCCTGGAGGCAAATGTCTACATGCGGCGGAAATATGCCAAAATACCGGCAACATTGTGGGATGTGATATTTATGAACACAAGCTCAGACTTGTGGGAAACAATATCAGGAGACTTGGTTTGGAAAATGTTTCATTGATACTTCAAGATGCTACCGTCCTGAAGGATGATTTTATCGGAAAATTTGACTATTGCATTGTAGATGTGCCCTGCAGCAATTCAGGAATTATCAGAAGAAAGCCTGAGATTAAGTATAGAATGGATATAGATGGATTTGAGGAACTGATAGCTTTGCAAAGACATATTCTGGATAACGCGTCAAAATATCTAAAAATTGGTGGAAGGATGATTTATTCCACTTGTTCTGTTTTTGATGAAGAAAACATTGAGCGGGTAACAGACTTTTTGAAACATCACGATGATTTTCAATTTGAGGATTTTGAGATCAATGGCAGAAAACATGAAGGTTTTATACAGCTATTGCCCCATATAGAAAATACGGATGGTTTTTTTATCGCTTGTCTTAAAAGAACATAGCTATAATATTTAACAATAATATGATATAATATCAATAATTTTGGAGAGTTTATGTTTATAAATGATTTGACACATCAAGAACTGGAAAAGAATATAACACAGATTGGAATGCCCAAATATCGGGCTGACCAGATTTTCAGATGGATACACAAAAGTCTGGAGAGCGATTATGTGAAAATGACGAATCTTTCAATCAAAGATATTAATTGTTTGAAAGATAGCTTTCAGTATGATATGATTTCTATCTATAAAAAATACGCATCCAAAGTAGATGAAACTAAGAAATATCTCTTTGAGTTGGGAGACCGAAATATTATTGAGTCTGTTTTTTTGAGGTATGATTTTGGAGATAGTGTATGTATTTCCTCTCAAGCCGGTTGCAATATGGGTTGTGTTTTCTGCGCTTCGACAATCGGCGGAAAAGCGAGAAACTTAAGGGCTTCAGAAATGCTCGAACAGGTTTACATGATACAGAAGGACACGAAAACTAGAATTGACAGCATTGTCGTAATGGGTTCCGGCGAACCATTGGATAATTACAACAATCTGAAAAAATTCATGAATATTATAACAGATGAAAATGGGTTGAATATCAGCAAAAGAAAAATTACAGTTTCAACATGTGGTATAATCGACAAGATTTATACTGCCGCAACGGATAACCTTGGCTTTAATTTGGCCATATCATTGCATGCGGCCATACAGGAAAAAAGAAACAAACTGATTCCCGCATCAAAGAAGTATCTATTGAAAGATCTGATTGAAGCGTGTGACCATTACACACTAAAATCAGGCAGAAGAGTTACGTACGAATATATAATGATTGACGGTTTCAATGACACCGATGAAGATATAAAAAGCTTGACAGCGCTATTAAAAAACTCAAACTGCCATGTCAATCTAATTCCTTTGAACCCAATTAGCGAATTCAATGGCAAAGCGCCTTCAGATATTCAAATAAGAAGTTTTCAAAGAAATTTGATGAAAAACAAAATCAACACAACCGTCAGACGGGAGTTAGGAAGAGACATAAACGCCGCATGTGGTCAATTGAGGAATAATCATATAAAATAACAGGGGTGTACATATGAAAGGGATATATAAAACCGATATCGGCAATTTCAGAGAAAAGAATGAAGATAGCGTTATTTACGTGGAGGATGAGGACTTCATAATGGCTGCTGTAGCTGATGGGATGGGTGGCCACAAATCAGGGGAAGTTGCAAGTAGACTGGCAATGGAATCAGCAGAAAAATATTTTCTTGAGCATTTGGAGAGTCTGAAAAGCTCACCTTTGGAGTTTATCAATGGTATCTTTTTAAACAGCTGTCAAAGCGTTTATCGGGAAGGAATCAAGTCTGATGAACTGGATGGTATGGGAACCACCATGACAATCGCTATAATTGATAAGTCCAATAAACAGGCTTATTTTGGCAATATTGGTGATAGCCGCGCTTATGTGGTTTTTTCAGACCGTCTTAGACAGGTTACTGAGGATCATTCCTTGGTTTATGAGATGTATAAAAACGGTCAGATATCACTCAAGGAAGTTGACAACCACCCACAGAGGCATGTATTAACCAAAGCCATTGGCACTTGTGAAAATATTGTGCCTGATTATTATCAGGAAGACTTGAGTCAAGTGGATCATATATTGATATGTACCGATGGGTTAACGAACTATTTACCGGAAAATGAGATTCTAGATATCATTAAAGAATATGCGGAACAGGCAGTGGAAGAATTGATTGATGAGGCAAAAAGAAGAGGCGGAACAGATAATATATCAGTCATTCTGATCAACAATTAGGCAGAGGTGTTTTATGAAAGATATTTTAAATGGAAGATATGAAATAATAGAAGAGGTTGGCAGTGGTGGCATGGCACAGGTTTACAGGGCAAAATGCAATGTCTTGAATAGATTTGTCGCTGTTAAGGTACTTAAAAGAGAATTTGTGAATGACCAGGATTTCATCGATAAATTTAAACAGGAGTCCATGTCTGCAGCCAGGCTTAATCATAAAAACATAGTCAATGTCTATGATACCGGGGTAGATGATGGTATCTATTACATTGTCATGGAATACCTGGAGGGGATAACCCTGCATGAACTAATCCAGAAAAACAAGGGTTTATCAACTGATACAGCCGTTGATATATGCATTCAGATATGTGAAGCATTGGATCATGCCCATTCCAACGGTATCATTCATAGGGATATAAAACCGCATAATATCTTAATTGATAAAAACAACCAGGTAAAAGTAGCCGATTTTGGAATAGCCAGAGCGGTTTCGAATAAAACCATGACCAATAGCGACAATACGCTGGGATCTGTAAATTATTTCTCGCCGGAGCAAGCAAGAGGCGGTTATATAGATGAAAAGTCAGACATCTATTCCTTGGGAATCGTCTTTTTTGAGATGCTGACCGGAGAGGTTCCTTTTAAAGGGGACTCGGCAATCGCAATCGCATTGAAACATGTCAATGAACAGATGCCTGCCCCCTCCAGCATCAATAAGGAGATACCTGATTTCTTGAATGAGGTTGTGCTTAAATGCACCAATAAGAAACAAACATTGAGATACAATAGCGCAAACGCAATTATTGCCGATTTGATGAAATACAAAGCCAATAAAGAGCTATTTTGGGCAGAAGCCGGCAATCAAAGAATAGACGATGAGAAAATCGCAGCTCTGAACAGGTTTTTAATGGAGACTTCTACTGTTAATCCCATGGATAAAACAGCACAAAACAGCGGTAGCAAAAAGACTAGTAGAAATAAAGTGGACAACGGCAAAATAAAGGCCGTCGTTGATATGAAAAAAAATGAAGCTATGGATGAAAGCTATGACGATGCTGAAGATGTAGATGAT
>DMAP01000131.1 GCA_003446975.1 Clostridiales bacterium
ATGAATTTCCCCCACATTCTTTTATCCATATGATTATCTATCTCATAGGGCAGCTGCATTCGTTCAAAAAAATCTGCCACGACCTTGACTTTGTTGCTTGGTGTTTTTGAGTCGAGATCGCCAAAACATAGGATGCCCATGTTCTTGTAGATCAGTTCATTATCCAGCTTTGCCGCATCCATTCCTTGAGCGACACAATGGACTATTTTCTCATCGCCATATGTTTTCCCGATTATTTTCTCACTTGTTATGCCATTGAGTGTAGAGAGTATAATGGTGTGCTCTCCAATCTGGTTTCCCATCATGCTTATCGCATCATCCAGCCCACCGAATTTGACTGAAAAGATGGCCAGATCCACCGGTTCGTCCTTTTCTTCAAAATCCACGTAGTTGAAATCACAATACTCACCATTGCAATATATCCCTTCACGCCTATATCTTTCGATTCTTTTTTTGTCAGCGATAATTTTCAGATTTTCTTTATCCATCCTTTTCGAAAAATGATGGGCATAAAGAACGCCCAGAGAGCCCAGTCCGATTATGGCGACTTTTTCTATGTTCATAATCTCCACTTCTCCTTCTAAATATACTTAATAACGAAAAATTTTATTCGATGACTAACAGTGCTAAGACTNNTCCCTGGATAACGGTTTCTAAGGTAAAAAATCATGGAATGATTTCAGATCCGGAAATACATGTTCACAGTTTGACAGCAATTCTCTGCTTCCGATACCTACAGGAAACAGTCCGGCTGCCTTGATGCTCTCTATCCCGGCGTAAGCATCTTCTATCCCGATACATTCATAAGGAGATAGTCCCAATTGTTCGCAGGCCTTTAGAAAGATATCAGGTGCGGGTTTGCCTTGCTTGATCATTTTGGGATCAGCTATTGCATCGAAATAATGGTCTATCCCCATGGCTTTAAGCAAGAATGGCGCATTGTTGCTGGCGGATGCCAAGGCTATCCTGTATCCGTTCCGCTTGAAATGATCCAAAAGCTCTATTGCACCCTCTGAAAGATCATCAGGGCTATAGGATTTGATGAGATCGATATACATGTCGTTCTTTTCATTTGCCAGTTTTATCTTTTCCTCAAGGGTATAGTCTGTCTCTTTGCCGCCAGCTTTTAGGACTATCTCCATTGAGGCAAGACGTGATATGCCTCTGACCTGATCCTCAATTTCCGATGATAGCTTGTATCCCAGCTTCTCAGCCAGTTTGCACCATGCCTCGAAGTGTGCCTTGCTGGTCTCTGTGAGTACGCCATCCAGATCAAAAACAACTCCCTTATAGGTTTTGATCAAGGTTTTGATAGGCTTTTCTTCTGACAAAGTGTATTGTTTTTTCCCTATTGTCAATACCATCGGATCACCTGAAATCAATTTAATGCTAATCGCATGATCGACCCTGATTTCTAGCCATCTCTTCTGGTATTTTATTTTGAATTGGTAGGCAGTCCACGAATCCGGACATGCTGGATTGAAGGACAGCCCATCTTCTTTAATCCGCATTCCTGCAAATCCCGTGACCACGCTCAAGGCAGTCCCGGCTATATTAGCCATATGAAGCCCGTCCTTTGTGTTCCTATGGGTATCTTCGAGATCGAGATTGATTGTCTTGACAAAATAGCCATAGGCTTTGTCATCCAATCCAAGCTTTGACGCCAAAATGCCGTAGGCACAGCTTGACAGTGACGAGTCATGGGTTGTCAGCTTTTCATAGTAGTCATAGGCATTCTTGATATGCTCATCCTCTGCATAATCCTCCAGCATGAAATGAGCAAGGACAGTATCCGCCTGTTTCAAAACCTGATGACGGTAGATGGTCAAAGGATGATAGTGCAGTAACAGCGGCCTTTTTGCATAGGCTTCCTCACTAAAAGGCCAAACAGGTTTGCTCAAAAAGGAATCATCCTGGGCGTGCAGATTCAACTCGAAATCAAACGGCAGCAGCATTTTCTCTGATGCATATGCCATGGCTTCAGCTTCAACACTTTTAAAGCCAATTCTTTCCAACATGTCATAGGCCGTTACCCTCTGTGACGCATCCGATAATGTTGACAAATCATTATATATCTTGCTGGCCCAATACAGATGGTATTTGGCCATTGCATTCGTATAGTAGTTGTTGTTGACAATAGCGGTGTACTCGTCCGGACCTGTCACATCATGGATCTGAAAGGTTCCCTGATAATGGTGGCCGATTTCAAGCCATGTCCTAGCCGTTTCCAGGATGACTTCCGCCCCTCTTTCCACCATGAATTTCCAGTCACCGGTATATAAGTAATATAGTATAAATGCGTAAGAGATATCAGCATTGATATGGTACTGGGCAGTCCCGGCGGGAAAGTAACCTGAGCATTCAATGCCTGAGATAGTGCGCCATGGATAGGCGGCTCCCTTCCGATGTCCCAGTAGTAGTGCCCTATCTTTGGCTTCAGGCAATAATCTGTACCTGTATAACAATATTTCCTTTGCCCTGTCATGCTGATTGAACAATAGTACAGGCAAAACATAAATCTCGGTATCCCAAAAATAATGGCCTTCATAGCCTTCACCTGACAAGCCTTTGGCGGATATGTTGGAATGGCTGTCTTTCCCCACTGACTGAAGCAAATGCAAGAGTTTAAAACGCATAGCCATCTGATCTCTTGGGTTTCCCTCTATGATTATGTCTGATTCTGTCCAGTATTGGTCGAGTATTCTTATCTGGTCTTTTTTGAAGTCTTTGTATCGCCAATCCTTTAATCCCATGGAAAGATCTTCCGCCAGCTCCAAGGGGTTTTCAAACCTGATGCCATCCGAAAAAACCACAGTCTTCTCCAATACCAGTTTGTTCATGCCCTGTATAAGCGTTTCAATTTTTTTGTTGTTTACCATCGATGTGATATGGTATTCATGGTCTGATTCCACAAAGTGTCTAATGACAGTTGCCTGGTCTATGCCGGTGGTCTTGGTTCTAAGAACACAATGAACATATTCGCCGAGAGGCTCCATTGATACCGGCACCATCAGCTTTGTATGGCCTTGTCCCACCCTCGGGTCCCCTGGTGCCGTATAGTTCTCTACATCACCATCCAGAACGGTTTTTAGTTCTATAATCCCCTCGTATTCCACCTCAATTCTGTAAATCACATAATTGAGATGCTTTAAGGATGCCATGCGGTTGAACCTAAGCTTTGCGACTTTTCCTGAATTTGTCTTGTAGCTGTAGCCTCTCTCGGATTCACCCTGCTGGTAGTCCAGCCATCTGTAATAGTTATGGTATTTTCCAAATTTGAGTTGTGCCCGTTCCCCATCCAGGTATACCTGGCAGGTTTGCGTGTCGGCAATTCTTGGCTGTTTGTCTTGAATTGTCGGAAAGCCATAAGCCATTTCCGCATGAATCATGGGCACACGGTCATACAATCCATTGATATAGGTTCCTCGTATGCTGTCGCCTTCCGGATAGCCTTCCTCAAAACATCCGCGCAAGCCAACATACCCGTTTCCAATCGTAAACAAGCTTTCCTCTACCATTTGCTTGGAAGGGTCATATGTATCTTTTGTCAGTCTCCACATGTGGCTTTCCCCCTCTCGTAATAATGATTACTTATTTTTAGTAATATAGCGAAACCTCTGTTTCAATGTCAAATAGATGGATCTTTTCAGGGTCAAAAACAACACAAATCTCATCTCCAAAATCAAAGGTTTTGGAAGAGTCCGTTTTCATGATGTATTGATTTCCGTTGATCTTGAAGTAAATATTCAAATCACTGCCGAGTAGTTCCGTTACCTCAACGATACCTTTGATGCCCATTTTACCGCTGCCAAATCGAATATCTTCCGGCCTTATGCCAATTTTGACCTTTTGATTATATCGATTGTCCTTTTTGACACGGTCTACCAGAACCGAATTCAACGGCATCGTACATCCCTCAACCTTGATATCCGGCGTATCGAGGATTTCGCCGTCAAAGAAGTTCATCTGTGGTGCTCCGATAAATCCTGCAACAAACATATTGATTGGGTAG
>DMAP01000006.1 GCA_003446975.1 Clostridiales bacterium
GCTTCTAAATTGAAACAAGATGAAAGCGTATCTGTTTGCTTTTTTGGTGATGGTGCAGCTAACCAAGGTATGCTTTCAGAATCATTGAATCTCTCTAAAGCATGGGATTTGCCTGTTATTTTTGTTTGTGAAAATAACCTTTACCATGAGTTTTCTCCAAGCTCTCATGTTACAGCAGGAAAAGTAGCCGATAGAGCTTTACCTTTTGGTGTGCCCGGTAATGAAGTAGATGGTATGGATGTTAATGCAGTCTATGAAGTGGCAGGAGAAGCAATCAAACGTGCAAGATCAGGTGGAGGTCCTTCATTAATAGTGGCAAACACGTACAGGTATGAAGCTCATGATCAGGGAGAGTTTGCTTTGATTGGTACAACCTACAGAACCGAAGATGAGGTGTCTGAGTGGATGTCTAGAGATCCGATTATCCAATTTGAAAATTGGATAATTTCAGAAAATTTAAAAACTGAAACTGAAATTATAGACATTCGACAAAAAATCACTGATGAAATTGATCAAGCAGTTCAATTTGCTGATAGTAGCCCATGGCCAGAGCCTCATGAAGCTTTTGATCATGTTTTTTCAAATTAGAGCCTAGGAGAAGAAAATGGCAACCAAAAGATTTATACATGCAATGAGAGATGGGTTGATAGAAGAAATGAGGATGGACCCTACAGTTTTTGTAATGGGAGAAGATGTAAAAGTAGGTGTTTTCGGTATTTCACGTGGATTGATTGATGAATTTGGAGCTGACCGTATAAGAAATACACCTATTTCTGAAAATGTAATTGCAGGGGCAACATTGGGAGCAGCAGCGAGTGGAATGAGGCCGGTTGCAGATATGATGATGGCAAATTTCTTGTACTTAGCAATGGAACCTTTGGGAAATCAGGCTTCAAAACTGACATACATGACGGGGGGGCAAATAAAAATGCCAGCTGTGTTCCTCGCAGCTCAAGGAGCACCTGGAGGAAATGCGGCCCATCATTCAGAGAGTATTCATCCAATCTTGATGAACCTTGGGTCCTTGAAAGTTGTATACCCAACAACACCATATGATGCAAAAGGGCTACTGAAAAGTGCTATTCGAGACAATAATCCAGTTGTGTTTCTTTACCACATCTCATTAGGTGGGTCATCAGGTGAAGTGCCTGATGAAGAGTTTCTCGTTCCAATAGGAAAAGGAGAAATAAAAAAGGAAGGAAGCGACGTAACAGTAGTAGCAATGGGTTTAATGGTCAGACACAGTTTAAAAGTTGCAGGGAAACTTGAAAAAGAAGGAATTTCTGTTGAGGTTATTGATCCGAGATCACTAGTACCGCTTGATACAGACATCATAATCAATTCTGTTAAGAAAACAGGTAGATTGGTTGTTGTAGATGAAGCACGTCAATTTTGCAGCGCTGCAAGTGAAATTAGCGCTTGTGTTTCAGAAAACGCATTCGGTTCACTTAAATCGCCGATTTTACGAGTAACGACTCCAAATCTTCCAATACCTTTTAGTCCTCCATTAGAAACACATGTCGTACCAAATGTAGAAAAAATTGATGAAGCGATTCGCAAAGTTTTAGTGTATTAATTGTCAACCACCTTATTGCAAATTCTTATATCAATTCTTTAGGAAATTAATGAGCCGAGGAAAATCATGAAAATTAGTAAAGAAAAACTTCAATGGATGTATAAAAAAATGCTTGAAATTCGAGAATTCGAAGAGCGAGCAGCGATGGAATATAAAAAAGGAAAAATCCCCGGCTCTTTACATTTATATAGTGGGATGGAGGCAGTTGCTGTTGGAGTATGCGCAATTCTTGAACGAGATGATTATGTTGCCAGTACTCATCGCGGTCATGGCCATTGTATAGCTAAAAATGTTGATATCAAGAAAATGATGGCAGAACTATTTGGAAAATCTACTGGCGTCTGTAAGGGTAAAGGGGGATCGATGCATGTTGCAGATTTCAGTAAGGGTATGATTGGAGCAATTCCAATTGTAGGTGCTGGAGCACCTCTTGCTTGTGGGCCAGCACTCATGGCAAAGTATAAAGGTACTAAACAAGTAAGTGTCACTTTTTTTGGTGATGGTGCCAGTAACCAGGGTGGAGTATTTGAATCCTTAAACTTAGCTGCAATATGGAAATTACCTGTATTATTTGTTTGCGAAAATAATTTATACGCAGAATCTACGCCCATTCTGTACAACCAAATTGCAACAAGTATCAGTGAAAAAGTTAATGGTTTTGGCATACCTACAAAAATTGTGGATGGTATGAATGTGCTAACCGTTTTTGAAGAAACTGGAAAAGCAATCAACCATATTCGCTCAGGTAAAGGGCCTTTTTTTATTGAATGTGAAACTTACAGATACCGTGGTCATTTTGAAGGTGACACACAACTATATCAGTTACCCCAAGAAATGGATATGTTTAAGAAAAGAGATTGTATAAGTAATTTTCGGGAATATTTAATCCAAAACAATTTATTTACAGAAGAAGAAATTAGTTCGATTGATGTAATTGTGGATAGAGAAATTGACGAGTCTGTGAAATTTGCTGAAGCAAGCCCATACCCAAACACCGAAGAGACGCTAACAGAAGTTTATTCATAAGAAATGAATAAAATTGAAAAATTTTCCTCCAGGAGTAAATTATGATTGATAGAACAAGATCTTATTTGCAAGCAATAAATGAAGCTATTCATTTAGAAATGCAAAATGACCCTAATGTAATTATTTTAGGAGAAGATATAGCTGGTGGAATTGGAATGCAGGATCAGGGAGTTTTAGATGCTTGGGGAGGTGCATTCGGAAGCACAAAAGGATTGATTAAGGAATTTGGCTTTAATAGAGTGCTTGATACACCAATTTCTGAGACAGCATTTTTAGGTGCATCTGTTGGTGCAGCTGTTACAGGATTAAGGCCAATAGTTGAAATAATGTTTGTCGATTTTGTGGCTGTTTGTGCGGATCAATTGTTTAATCAAGCTGCAAAAATGAGATATATGTTTGGTGGACAAGTAAATTGCCCTATCACGATTAAACTAACAGTTGGGGCTGGTAAAGGTGCAGCTGCGCAACATTCACAATTCTGGGCACCACTATTCACCCATATACCTGGATTGAAAGTAATTGCACCTGCTACACCATATGATATGAAAGGTCTATTGGCTTCAGCAATTTTAGACAACGACCCAGTGGTTGTTTTGGAACATAAAGCGCTTTTTGGGAACAAAGGAGTTGTTCCACAAGAAAGATACACAATACCGATTGGCAAAGGGGAAGTAAAACTAATTGGTAATGATGTATCCATCGTATCTTTCTCAAAAGCATTGAACACTTGTTTAGAAGCAGCACAAAAATTATCTCTAGATGGAATCAATTGTGAAGTGATTGACTTACGATCCCTTTCACCGCTTGATGAAACTATTATTCTTGATTCTGTAAAAAAGACAGGGAGGTTGATTGTTGTGGATGAAAGTAATCCACGATGTAGTCTTGCTTCAGACATTAGTTCTTTAGTATCAGAAAAAGGATTTTATGATCTGAAAGCTCCAATAAAAAATGTTACATCAAGGCACACTCCAGTACCTTACAGCCCAGTTCTGGAACACTATTATTCCCCTAACACTGAAAGAATTATGGAGACAGTTAAAGACTTACTCAATGTTACTGTGAATTAAACATTTGGAGTAATTTATAAAAAGATTTAGGAGAATGCCATGGCAATTAAAAATACTGAATTTGATTCCCATATCCAACCCGTAGAGCGTCATCGCGTATATGAAAAAATTAGTGAACAGATAAATAGCATGATACTCGATGGAATCCTAAAACCTGGGGATCAATTACCTCCGGAACGAGAACTTGCTGAGCGATTTAAAGTTAGTCGTAATTCAGTTAGAGATGCGCTTCGTACGTTGGAAGCAAGAGGCTTATTGGAGATTCGCCAAGGTGGCGGGACTTATGTACAGGCAACAAAAGCTGCTGATTTATATCAAAATATGCTTGAAGTGATGGTTCAAAAGAAAGAAATGACTGGTGCGGTTTTACAACTCCGATTAATTATCGAACCTGGTGTCGCATACAATGCAGCGATAAATTCATCTCAGAAGTATTTGGTGAAACTTGAAGATATTTTAGCAAAACATGAAGAAAAAGCTTCACAAGGTGATCCTGGTGTTGAGGAAGATTCACTCTTTCATAAAACAATCGCAGAAATGACAGGCAATAAATTATTAATTCATTTATTAGATATGGTCAATGAGAGCTTAGAAGAAACCAGAGATTTATTACTTAAATACAATGAAGGATCGATACGTAAAGGACACAGAAAAATACTTGAAGCTTTACAAGAACGAAACCCAGAAAAAGCCCGTGATGCGATGATGGATCACCTTATGGAAGTTATTGATACTTACGAATTTGTTGAACTGAAAAATGAATAAAGAAGAAATGAAATAACGGAGAGATTTATGGAAAAATTATTTTCTGGAAAAACGGTTTTGGTTACCGGATCTGGCAAAAAAAATGGCATTGGTTATGGCATTGCTAAACATTTGGCAGATAATGGTGCAAATTTAGTTCTAACTGATGTGGCAAATAAGAAAAAGGCAGGTAACCAGAAGGTAGGTGATGAACCAAAATCAGAATTAACTCAGAATTTAGAAGAGTTAAGGTTGATAAGTAATAACCATCTAGCAATAGAAGCTGACTTAACAAAACCAGAAGATATCGTTTCACTTTTTGATCGGATTGAAAATGAATTAGGACCTGTTTCAATACTGGTTAATAATGCAGGGATTTGCCCAGTAAAGCCACTTTTAAATACTTCATCAAGTGAGTGGGAAATAACATTAAAAATTAATGCAACAGGTGTGTTTCTTTGTTCCATAGAAGCAACAAAAAGAATGATCAAATCTGGAATAAGAGGTTCAATCATTAATATGTCTTCTATTAGTGGTAAAGAAGGATGGCCAGATT
>DMAP01000387.1:0-6851 GCA_003446975.1 Clostridiales bacterium
TTCAAATCAATCACCTGTCCTTATGCTTAGCATTAAATTATAACAAATCTTTATATCCGTGTCAAATTCTAGTCTCTCTTTAGATTGATACCCTTGTCTGATATTGTGATCAAATCCCGTTTGTACAGCCGACCTATTGCAATCTTGAATGATCCCTTGCTCATATTGAAGGTTTCTTTTATAACATTAGGGTTGGTTTTGTCGTTGTACGGCAAGAATCCTCCTGCTTTTACCAATCGTTTGTACACAGTCTCAGCATCATCATCCATTTTAGTATGTGTCTTGTCAAAAAGGTTCAGATTCAATTTCCCGTCCTCTCTGACTTTTACAACTCGTGCCTCAACCTGATCGCCAATTCCCTTTCCAAAGAAGTCTTTCTCCTGAATCAGGCCGTGGTACTTGTTATCTACAGCTACCATGGCTCCCAATCCTCGTTTAAGACTGTAAATGGTACCTTTGACCTTGTCCCCGATTTTATAAGGGGAGTCTGTCTTAAGCATCTCATAAATGTCCATGGTTGCACACAGGCGATCTGATTTATCAAGATAAATACCTACTATGTATTCATGACCTACCCTGATCTGTCCCTTTTGCTGTTTAAAGGGTAAAAACAAATTCTTGTCCAGACCCCATTCCATAAAAGCACCTATGTCTGTTATATCAACCACCTTCAAATAGCCTATCTCGCCAATAACAAGTTTCGGCCTTTTCAGCGATCCTTCAAGTCTATTGTTCATCTTATAGACAAAGACATCTCTCATTTCGCCTTTTTCAATGATGTTTTGACCTTTTTCTTTCTTGACATAGACTTCTGTTCCGTTTTCATCTATGAAAATAAGATCTTTAACATCTACTTTGTTTAATTTTAAAAACTGCATTTCGCCTAATTTAATCATTTTTCTCCTTCTTTCCAATGAACAAAAAGTCTATTTCCGCCTTTTGTATATTGACACTTGTTAGTTTTACTTGTACGATATCGCCTATCTTGAAGGTTTTCTTAGTTCTTTCACCCATTAGGCAGTAGTTTCTCTCATCATAGAAATAGTAGTCATCATCCATATTGGAGATATGTACCAATCCTTCTACCGTATTGTCCAGTTCCACAAACACGCCGAAGCTGGTAACGCTTGAGATCACACCTTCATATTCTTCTCCAATGTGATCAGACATATACTCTGCTATCCGGATGTCATCCACATCTCTTTCAAGATGCTCCGCTTTTCTCTCATTCACCGAGCATGTTCTAGCTATCTCAGGAAGACTATCATTCAAACGCTTGTATTTCTTATCTAGCGTCCCATTCAGATAATCCTTGATGATTCTGTGTATCTGCAGATCCGGGTATCTCCTGATTGGAGATGTGAAGTGGGTATAGAATTTGGATGCCAATCCAAAATGGTCTTCTGCTTCGTGGCTGTAAACAGCTTTCTTCAGTGATCTCAACATGATTGTATTGATGACTGTTTCCTCTTTTTTGCCTTTGACTTTTTTAGATATCGCCTGAAACTCCTTGGGATGAATATTGCCTACTCCCTTGAGATTATAGCCGAAATTGGCAATGAATTTATTGAACTCCACAACACTTTCATAATCAGGAGACTCATGAATACGATACAGGAAGGGGGTTTTGGCCCAATACATGTTTTCAGCTATGGTTTCATTGCATAGAATCATGAACTCCTCAATGATGCGGTTGGATACCCTTCTTTCATACTTCTGTATATCAACAACTTTTCCAGTTTCGTCCAGTATGATTTTCGCCTCAGTGAAATCAAAGTCGATGCAGCCTCTTTTTTCTCTCTTTTGACTCAGTTTTATGCTTAACTCTTCCATTACCTTGAAGTCTTCTACAAATGGCTTGTATTTTTCTATCAGCGACGTATCTTCATTCTCCAATATTTCTGATACTTCTGTGTAATTCATCCTGACTTTTGATTGGATTACGCTTTCATAAATCTCATGTGATTTGACAACTCCTTTGGAATCAACAAGCATAACAACAGACAAAGTCAGTTTGTCTTCATAAGGATTCAAGCTGCAAACACCATTTGAGATTTCCTTAGGCAGCATTGGGATGACACTTCCCGGCATATAGACCGAGGTGCCTCTTTCGTAAGCTTCTGCGTCCAGAATGCCCCCTTCTTTCACATAATGGGCGACATCTGCAATATGGACTCCCAATTCATACATGTTGTTGTCGAGTCTCTTTATATGTACTGCATCATCAAGGTCTTTTGCGTCCTCTCCGTCTATTGTCAGTATTTTGTAGTCTCTAAAATCTTTTCTTCGTTTGATTTCCTGTTCATCTATTTCCTGTGTCACTCTCTTGGCTTCAGATAAAACTTTGTCCGGGAAATCAATCTTGATGCCGTTTCTAATCAGGGCTGACAATATATGTGTATCCATATCGTCTGAAGAGCCTAATATCCTAGTTATTATTCCTGCTGGGTTTTTCCTTTTCTCAGGCCAGTCGGTAATTTTTACGATGACTTTCTGCCCGTCTTTGGCTTTATTGAAATCAGATTTGGATACAAAAACATCCTGTGACAGTCTTTTATCATCCGGCAATACAAATCCGAAATTTCTCGCCTCTTGAAAAGTCCCTATGATTTCTTCGTTTGCTCTTTTGATGATCCTAATGACTTTGCCTTCCTGTTTCTTCACATCATGGCTGCTTTTCATCGGTCTGACAATGACTGTATCGCCATTCATAGCACCATTTAGATCCACAGGTGGTATAAATATGTCCTTGATGTCGGAGTCCTCAGGTATAAAAAACCCGAATCCCTTTGCAGATCCCTGTATGGTTCCCTTAAGCAAGTTCATTTTACTGGGCAGCCCATATCTATCATTTCTGGTTCTAATGATTCTGCCTTCATTCTCAAGTTCAGTCAGTATTTTAAGTATCTCATGCTTCAAATCTTTTGAGGTGTTTAACTCTTTTAATATTTCACCAATCAACATTGGCTTATAAGCATCTTCACTCATGAAAAAGATGATTTTATCCTTAATATTCATAAATACTCCTTTTGTTGCTGTTTATCCTTTGATTCCCTTGGTCATATTGTTCAGCAAGTCAACATCATAAGAATTTATCTTTTCAGAGTTGTCTGCATGCTTTTGCAATGCAATTTCAATTAGTCTATTGATCAAATCCTTAAACTTGACACCGGATGGTTCCCATAGATAAAATGACGCTGAGCCGGGTATGGTATTGATTTCATTAACGTAAATCTCTTCGCCTTCCAGCAGAAAATCTATCCTTGCAACACCCTTGGCATCGATTGATTTGAATGCCTCTTTGGCTAATAACTGAATTCTTTCCGAAATATAATCAGGAATATCTGCAGGTATGATTCTCTTGTCTGTGCCTTTATCATTTTTGTTGCCATTTTTACTCATATACTTGTCTTCGAATTTCAAGTATTCCTGCCATCCAATTGGTTCTTCGCAGAGTGATGCCTGTAAATCATTTTCATATCCCATCACAGAGCAATTGATCTCTCTTGGATTCTCCAGACATTTCTCAATGATTATTTTTCTGTCATAATGAAAAGCCACTTCTATTGTGTATTCAAGCTCGTTTCTGTTTCTTGCCTTTCCGATTCCAATGCTGGATCCCAAGTTGGAAGGCTTCACAATCAGGGGATAGCCGATAGCTTCTGATTCAAGAAGGCATTGCTCCTTGAGCTGATCGTATTGTGATCTGTAAAACCATACATAGGGCAATACGGGAAGCTGCTCTGCCTTGAACACTTTCTTCATCAGGACCTTGTCCATTCCAAGAGCCGATGCCTTAACGTCTGAGAAGCCATAGGGAACACCACAAGTCTCAAGCACACCCTGTAAAACACCATCTTCCACGCTAGTCCCATGAGTTGCAGGAATGACAACATCCACCAATATTTTTTCCCGCTTTTTAGAGAGAAACCCTTGCTTGATGTCAGGATTTGGATAGAGGCAGAGAACAGCTCTATCGTCAGAGGATTTCCAAGGCATAACCTCCAACAAATTGTTGAAGTTTTTCGTCTTATATGTTTCAATGCTTGCTAATGCCTCCCCAACAAGCCACTTTCCAGTTTTCTCTATGTAAATGACCATAGCTTCATATTTGGTTCTGTCTATGTTTTCAAAAATTTGAAGCCCGGTAATAATTGAAACCTCATGTTCTACTGACTTTCCGCCTATTATAACCCCAACTCTTTTCATCTGATATTCCTTTCATGCTTATCTTTAAAATTATGCTTCATTGTATGTGTCCGGCAGATCATTCTCAAACAGTACCACATCACCCTTCTTAAGCAGTGTTTTCAAAACTGTTTCAGATTCCTTCAGTGATTGTACGATGATAATGTTCTCCTTGATAAAATCCGATGCAAGCAACCCATCTTTAATGGCTTGAGTTCTTGCTTCTCCTACTAATATCACTATATCACAAACCTGGGCTATTCCCTCACCGAGTTTTTTGTTTTCCTCATATTCCAAATCACCAAGGCCTATCATTCCAGGTGTCACAATTATTTTTCTATTATCCTTAAATTCTGATAGAACTTCCAGGGCTGCGGTTGCGCCATCCGGATTGGAGTTGAAGGCATCGTCTATGACGATTACGCCTGTTCCCGGATTGATCAACTGAAGCCTATGCTGAATCGGCTCGATTTTTTCTATGCCACTTGCTATTTGTACAAGGCTCATTCCAAGAGCATAACCGGTAGCCGCACCTGCCAGAATATTAAGCACATTGTGCTTGCCCAGCAATTTTGTTTTGCATTCAACAGTGCCTTTGCCTTTTATATTCAACGTGAATGTCGATCCTTCAATACCAGTCACAATATCTTCTGCATAGACATCAAGATCCTTATGATTCTTCAATCCGTAAAGGATTTTTTTGATGTAGGTCATATCAGCCAGTTTTTTGACATACTCGTTGTCATAATTGAATATGGCCCAGCCATCTCCTGAGAGGCCTTCAATAAGTTCATACTTCGTCTTGGCTATGTTCTCGATTGTCTTAAAGGTTTCCAGATGACAAGGTCCAATGGACGTAATGATGCCTATATCAGGGGTGACCAACTTGGTCATTTCCTTGATTTCACCCATTCTTTCCGCGCCAAGCTCAGCAACAAAAACATTGTAGCTATCATCCAAATCTTCATTGATGACCTTGCTTACACCCATTGGCGTATTATAGCTTCCCGGTGTCTTAAAAGTTTTATATTTTTGCTCAAGTATTTCAGCTGTTATGAATTTCGTGCTCGTTTTACCGTAACTGCCTGTTATGCCTACTACAGTAAGATCTTCCAGACTTTTTATCTTATCCTGGGCCGCTTGATAGAACCTGTTGTTGATTGATTTTTCAAATGGATTTAACAACCATATTCCACCTATAATATAATAGGTGCCATAATATATGGAAAGTGCTAAGATAAAGGCTGATATCGGTATATAATAAGACTCTCCAGCAATCCATCTTGCCAGCAAGACAACAATGATGAAATCAACTATGGCAAGTACCAATGTCCCAATGAGCAGCCTTTTGGCCCTATCTGTCATCACCAGTGGTTTTTTTGACTCATATTTTTTGTAAGAGGCCACATATAGACCCGTTACCGACCAAATTAAAACTAGAATTCTCAAATCAAAGGGATAAAACATATAAATCAAAACCACAACAACTGAGACGATAACGAGAAGATGTGACTTTGGGCCATGGGCCTTAGTTTTGTTGTTGGCTAGCCACTTCATATATTTTTCATTGTCATACATTTCCAATTGAATCATATGCAACGAATACAGCACCCTTTCAAAAGTGTTTATGAGCCATACCACAAATAAAACAATTATCAGTAAAGACATGTTGACCTCCTTTTATCTAATTGATGTTGAGAAAGCTTTTAATCACCAGTCTGAATGTTTGAAAATCATCGATGAAGGAGTAGTGCCCCGCTCCTTTTATCACAACCAATCCGCTGCCTTTGATTTCTTTTTCCATAATCCGGCCATCTGACAATGGCGTGGCATCATCTTCTTCGCCCCAAATCAACAGTGTCGAAGCCTTTATATCTTTAAGAAGATGTCTCAGATTATCATTTACCACCTTGACCATCGTTTGCCGCATAATACCGTCGGACTGACGATAGTCTTCAGATCCATGTTTTTTATAGAAGGCTTCCAGTGATTTATCGCCATCTTTACCTGCATGAAAAAATAGGTATAATTTCTTCATGGCTTTGAATCCGTATACTTTGATATGGTATTTTATGCCTCTTTTGGGAATGATTCCCGCACTATCAATCAATATTAGCTTATCAATCAGTTCAGGATATTGACTCGACAAGATAATTGATATTCTTCCACCGTGAGAGTGACCAAATAATACAATTCTTGTCAAACCCAATTTATCTATGAATTGTTTAATTACATTCGCATAGTCATAGGAATCGAATGGTGTTTCTGGCTTTGCGCTTTCGCCGAATCCAGGCAAGTCAACTGCCGTTACCCTATAATGACGCTTTAAGAGATTATATATTGGCATGACTGTTTGGCTATTGCAACCCCAGCCATGAAGAATCAGGGCATCTTGACCATGCCCTTCCTGAATATAGTTGATTTTCAGATTTTGAATGTCTATTATCATATAAGCTCCTGATTCAGGGTCTGACTACATTGATTATAACAGATAAGTATTTAATTTTAAAGTAAAAAAGCCCCATCAAAGGGGCTCTCAGTTTACTCTATTTTATTAGAAATCCACCAATGTCCGCAATCAACGGTCCAAATACTAAGGCGACAATGGTCATCAGTTTGATTAGAATGTTGATTGATGGTCCAGATGTATCCTTGAACGGATC
>DMAP01000387.1:6897-8317 GCA_003446975.1 Clostridiales bacterium
CATTATCCCAGGCACCACCTGCATTTGCCATGAATATTGCCATCAATACGCCTGTTACCAGAGATCCTGCCAGCAGACCGCCAAGTGCTTCCTTGCCCAACAATAATCCGATAGTCACTGGGACGATAACTGCCAGCAATCCCGGAACAATCATTTCTTTCAGTGCGGCTGTTGTGCTTATATCAACACACCTCTTGTATTCTGGAATCGCTGTACCTTCCATAATACCCGGTATTTCCCTGAACTGTCTTCTGACCTCTTCTATCATTGCGAAGGCTGCCTTGCCAACCGCTTTCATTGTAATGGATGAAAACAGGAACGGAAGCATGCCGCCTATGAACAATCCTGCAATGACTGTCGGTTGTGTCAGATTGATAACTGTAAGCTCAACCACTTGGGTATACTAAGCAAATAGAGCCAAAGCCGTCAAGGCTGCTGAACCAATAGCAAATCCTTTACCAATCGCTGCTGTTGTGTTACCAACTGCATCAAGCTTGTCTGTGATTGCTCTTACCTCTTTAGGGAGATGACACATTTCTGCGATGCCACCTGCATTGTCAGCTATTGGTCCATATGCGTCAACTGCAATCGTCATGCCTGCCGTTGAAAGCATTCCCACTGCTGCAAGGGCTATGCCATACAATCCTTTTGCAGCATCCGCTGAACCACCTGCCACATAAAAGGCTACCAATATCCCAATAGCAAGAACCACCATCGGCAATGCTGTAGATCCCATGCCGACTGAAAGTCCACTGATGATGTTGGTCGCAGGTCCAGTGTTTGACTGGTCTGCAATTTCTCTGACCGGTTTATATTCAGTCGATGTATAATATTCTGTTATTTTTGCAATAATAATTCCTATGAAAAGTCCTATCACTATTGCAGCAAATGGCTGCATTGATTCTAAGACGAATCTGCTTAGTAAAAATGACATAACGATTATGATAAGTGCACTGACGTTTGTTCCCATATCCAAGGATTTCTGTGGATTGGTTCCTTCTTTTCCTCTCACGAAGAATGTTCCAACAATTGATGCGACTATACCGACTGATGCCAGCATCAGAGGGAACAATGCGCCTTTTTCTCCATAGGCTATCAATCCCAGAGTTATAGCTGATATGATAGAGCCTACATAAGATTCAAATAGGTCTGCGCCCATGCCAGCAACGTCACCTACATTATCGCCAACGTTATCTGCTATGACTGCCGGATTTCGAGGGTCATCTTCCGGTATGCCAGCTTCAATTTTACCCACCAGGTCAGCACCGACATCTGCCGCTTTGGTATAAATACCACCACCGACACGTCCGAATAATGCTATTGATGATGCTCCCAGAGCAAAGCCTGTGATAACTGAAGGATCTCCGAATATCATATACAGGGATCCAACTCCCAGCAATCCAAGACCGACAACTGCCAT
>DMAP01000149.1 GCA_003446975.1 Clostridiales bacterium
ACCATTTCCATCATGCCAATCTGATCCTCATATACCTCTTCACTTACTGCTTCTTTAAACTCCGGTTCGCAACAATGATACACTCCGAGCCCTAACTGGACTCCTGTCAATGGACCTGCGTATGTCGGATCTCCTGCTGTTACGGTTTCTGCGGCCAATCCTGCCGCTTCCCCTTCGGCTGCTCCCAATATCACTATCAGGTTTTCAGCGCCGAATTTTTCAGCCAAATCCTTAACTCTCTTTTGGTTTTCCAGATCCATTGCGCCTGCAGCCGTTCAGACGAAGCATTCCGTTGATGAGAATACTACCTCTGCGCTAGAAGTCTTTACGCATTCTTCGATCGCTTGACCGGGGACGCCGTCTCTGTCGCCTATTATGACAACTTTCTTATTGTCCAATATGCTCATTCTAACACTTCCTTTCGTTTTAATTGTATTTTATAAAGCTTGTAGCCTTATAGGTATTTTTTAATGACTGTCTCTATATGTTCCTTGTTGGCCTGGTCTCTGGTAATCTCCTCAACTATGCTGCCATCTTTGTAGAGCAGAAGTGTGGGCAACCCCAATACTCTCTGGCTGATGGCCACTCTTCTGGCTTTGGTGGTGTTTAGCTTGGCAAACTTGATTCTGTCACCATAGATTTCAGAGAGAGCTTCGACATCAGGCATTAGAGCCTTGCACGGCTCACAGCTGTCTCCCCAGAAATCCACGAGTGTGAATCCGTCCGATTTCAATACTTCCTCTTCAAAATTATCTTTATTCAATTCTAACATATCTACCTCCAAAATCAATTATTCAAATACTGTCTTATTCAAATACTGTCTGTTCAGTTATATCTGTCTCCAAGGCTTTCAAAGCCTTCTCCACCAATCCCCTTCTGAGAGATTTTTCTTCCTGCTCTGTCAATGAAGGGTTGCCCAGTGGATGAGGTATGGCTACTGTAGGTACTATTCTATTAGCCCCTACTGTTTTAGATATCGGTACGATGGTACACATATGAACCACCGCAATTCCTGCTCTCTCTATTTCTTTCACCATGGTTGCACCGCAACGCGTACAGGTACCTCAGGTGGATGTTAAGATAACTGCCTGCACACCATTGGACAGAAGGTCTTTGGCTATTTCAGCAGCAAAGGCTTTTGCATTGGCAACAGAGGTTCCATTTCCCGTTGTGGTGTAGAAGAAATCGAACAACTCACCTATTCTACCTTCCTTTTCCATATCTCTTAGAACGTCAACAGGTATGACCCTATCAGAGTCCAGATTGGCAAAGGTTGGATCATAGCCGCCATGGGCTGTTTCATGGTCTTTTTCAGATAGATTTCTAAACTGTGCAATGTCATATTTGCCATACTTTGATGCACTTGAAGACTCTATATGATCAGGGTTTCCTTTAGGAACGATACCTCCTGATGGAACAATGGCAATCTTGGTATGGGCCATGTCTTTAATGGCTGGATTCGGGTCGACACGGTCAAATGTAGGCATGGCGAATTCTGTGGTGAATTGGCTTTTCTTCATCTTCTGAAGCAGCATGTCAACAGCTCTTTGAGAACCTCTATCATTCGCAAAATAGTTTTTTCTTACACCTCTTTTGATGTATCCTTCCTCTTCAGGAGTCGTGATTTCTTCATTTCCAAGTAGTTTCAAACCTAGAGATGCCATTTTTTTAACTGCGTTTCTCATATCTGCAGCGTTGTTCTTTGTTTCTATGAGATAAACTGCCTTCTTATAGAGGTCAACACCGGGGTTTTCAATATACATGCCCGATAATGCTCTTATTCCCAAATTCTCTTGAACCGATGTCGCTATATCACCGCAAGCAACACCGTATCTACCAGCATTGAAGGCAGGTCCGGCAATGAACAGATCAGGACTGTACTGCTTGACCATTTTCAAGATTGTTTCTCTGGCTTTCTCCATGTTTTCGTTGTAGTAGGAATCACCGCAAACGATAGTGGCTACAATCTCAGCCTGATCACCGAATGCACCTTTAAAAGCCAGCCCAGGTCCTACTGCGCCTTCTATGATTTCAGGCAGATGATCTGCTTTTTCTTCACCGCCTATTCCTGCATAAAACTGATTGACATAATGAACGACTTTAAACTTAGACATTTCCTTACCTCCTTTCTAATAGTCTCTTGCTGACAGCTTATTGAAACCAAGCTCGTTTGTGGCTCCAATAATCGCTTGCAGCTCAATGGTCAAAGTGCCATCTTCTGCAACGTTTCCATTGAATCCACCGGCAATTTTATCGATATAATCCATATGACCGATCACTTTCTTCATCGGTTTTAAAACGATGATCTCGTTGGCATTTCCTCCAGTAACGACAGCGTTTGCTTTTTCATCAGCGTCTGCCAGAGGTTGGGATGCACCGTCTCTTCCCGCATACTCATCTGTAATGATAACTGTATCGATTCCTTTTTCCTCAATTTTCTTGCAGTTCATAATCAGATCAGTATCAGGATTTCCAAATCCCTCTTGGGATATGATGACACCGTCCACACCCAAGTACTCAGCAAGCTTGGCTGTCCAGTCAGAAGATCTTTCCTTATCTGCCAGATAGACATTTTCGTTTGTGATGATTACGCCTACAAAATTGATCTCGGTTCCATGTTTTTTATACAAATCATGAACAACGCAGTTGTTCTGGTGGTGATAGGTCGTGTTCTTGTCACAAGCCGATACACAGTTTCCACTTATGATTGCTCCATCCATCAGCTCTGTGGGATAGAGTATGGTTGGTATGATGTTTTTCGCATCAACGCCATAGACATATGTGTCATGTAACAATCCCTGACTCTGAAGCATCTGAACATAAGCAACTTTTGGCAAATCAGGATATTCCTGAATACTCTGCAATAAAGGTAGTGTTTCATATACCTCCACATGATCCGGTTCCAATCCGACGGACAGTTCACCTAGAAAATTAGCCACTTTTATACCAGCCAGCCTGACTGATTTCTCGTGGTCCTGAGCCTTGATGCCCTCATGGCAATGACAAACAATTACTAGGTTTTTTGTCTCTGAAAACGGCGTGTATTTCGCACCTTCTCCAGTCATATCGATGATCCCTTCCTGGAAGCCTACAATTCTGCCTGATGTCACTACAGCAGCTCCTTTTAGAACATTGGTCATGCCCGATCCAACAGTTCTGACTTTTGAAGCGATCCCTGGGAACATACCACTTTCGCTCTGCACTTTGACTCTTGGTTCGATAACATCCTTGACAGGTGTTATCCTTACCTCTTCGCCAGGTTTTGCAATATCAACTAAAACTTCCTTGATATGTTCATCTTCCATGACCAGCGCTTCAATATCTTGTCTATTAACAAACAAGATTTGATTCTTGATTTCCGAAACATCCCCAAATTGTATATCTTTGATCAGAATGTTCCTTAATTCTAATCTCATAATTCACCTCCAAAATATTTTTATACTACAAGCTGTTTTCAAGCTTGATGATAACATTTTCGATAAGACTCATATCAACCAGACTGAAATCATTAAGCATCTCGTCTGTCAACAGGTGCTGATTCGAACCAAATTTTTTTGCAGTTTCAAGGCTTTTCTCTATAATCCTGATAGAATCCATATCCAGAGTCTTGAACTGTTCACTGACAATAATTGTTTTATAAACGGTCTCGTTTGGTTTCACGCTTCCTGACAATGGATGTGTCAAAAGTTTATGACCTAGGTGGATCAGATCTCTTGCGCGAGTCAAAACCTGGACATAGGATTGCTTCCGGTAGTCTACTTTGAAATCTCCATGATATTTTTCATAAACTTTGGGGTTGTTGGTTACAATTACAAATTTCATCATTATCTCCAAATAAAAAAGAATGGTAAGTAAAATACCTACCACCCTGTTATTGACCTGAGAGATTCTTCGACGAATCGATTTGCTCCTTCGGTGCTACGCTTTCCAGAGTTCTGTCCATATACGGTCCCTTTGCCTGAGATCATCACTTCTTTTCGGTGGAAAAAAGCTTAATCCTTCGGCGTCGTGTTTTCACACGATCTCTCCCGCATACTTCAACCATCTTTATTCTGTTTTGTTCTCTTTCATTATACGATATTATTTTAACAATGACAACGTTTTTCTTTTTTAATTATACTTACAATTTATTATTTTTAAAGTGATCATGATATTTTATACCATCAATTAAAAAAGATAAGTTCGGAAAGGTATTAGCCATATAAGGAAGCCGAAGAAAGACTCCTCGGCTTCATAAATGTATTTGATTAAACTTTTTTAGTTATTCTATCTCTTGAAATCGGAACCATCATTTAACAACTACTGGGGTATTTAATATGGTTCATCACAAGGCACGCTCATCCAAACAACTGAATGTGCTGCAACATAGATATTGCCTTCAAAACCATCACCGGACCAAGTCCATGTAGTTTCTGTCGGATGAGGATCGTCTTTGTCTATTCCGAAATCATGTGCATATGGGAATAGCCCCGGTGAATTTGTGTAAACTTCTTTTTTACCTTGTTTGACTTTTGGTAACACATCATTGCCGACCCACAAATGTGTTTCTCCTAGATAATAGCCTGGATCCATCTGATATGTTACAGTCACGGTACCTCCTGAATACACGACAGTGAGTTCTCCGACTATCTCTCCCTTATCCAGATCGTTCTGGCCTGCACCTGCATATATATCCCATGTATAGGTGCCTTCACTAAGCGGTCCATTTGTCCAACCCCAGAATTGGTTGTTCACATAATCCCAGTTAGGTTTTGCATATTGTCCACCATATGCCCAGGCTGTTTCATCACCCCAACATAGATACTCAACAGTTACAGTGACATCATCTTTCTCATCGAGATAGCCTTCTGCATAGGAAACCTCGTTGCCAAGAGAATCCGTACCAAAGCCCAGTACCTCAAATGTTGTATCGGCATTTATTATAACGCCTGTGACCACCCATTGCCATGTCTCTCCCACATCAAGTATATCGTTGGTATTGACATCACCTGAGAAGCCCAAAGAATCCTTATCCAAGGTTGTATGTAGAACGGCATCCTTGTACAGTTCAACATAGACATCAGTCAACGGATCATTTCCTGTGTTTTCCTCAGTAATGACCAGATCTATGGCATCGCCCATTGTAACCATGCTAACAGGCATTCCATCCATCTCTGCTGCAATACTTACCATTGTGTCGGGTTCGATTACATAAACATCCACATCATCCTTTTCATCAAGGTAGCCTTCTGCATAGGAAACCTCATTGCCAAGGGAATCTGTTCCGAAGCCCAGTACCTCGAAATTGGTATCCGCATTTACGGTTACGCCTGTGACTGACCACTGCCAGGTCTCTCCCACATCAAGTTTACCATTGGTATTGGTATCGCCTGAGAAACCGGTGGAATCCTTATCCAGGGTGGCATGTAGAACGGCATCCTTGTACAGTTCCACATAGACATCAGTCAACGGATCGTCACCTGTGTTCTGCTCCTTGATGGTCAGGTCGACTGTGTCACCTG
>DMAP01000013.1 GCA_003446975.1 Clostridiales bacterium
GAATATTGGACACACCTAGATCTGGAGGATGGGACCTGAAGCGGTTTGTCAAAACTCACAGGGATCCTGATGGCATCAGAAGATATATCGATGGTTACACGCCTCTAGGAGTAGATAAGACTTTCATGCCAATATCAACATCAAATATCAAGGTTGAGGAAAGAGCACCGATTCTATACAAGGAAAAAATTGTTTTGGCTACCGTCGGTGCAGATGCTCACGTAGTTGGCATCAATCTGATCAAGGAAGCCATAGAGCAGGCAGGATATGAAGTTATTTTCTTGAGGGGAATGAATCTACCTGAAACCGTAGCGGAAATAGTGGCGGAAACAAAGGCAAAAGCCATTGATGTAAGCAACCTACTGGGAATGGGAGTCGAACTTTTTCCAAGGGTTGACAAACGATTGAAAGAGCTTGGCATTAGAGACGAGGTTGTTTTTGTAGCAGGCGGAAGAATAGCTGAAAAAGAAGAAGAACACGAAATGTTTGAAAAGAAGATGGAAAAGGAAGGTACAGATTTCCTTGGTGTCGATGGATTTTTCGGACCGGGAACCAAAGCAGAAGATTTTGTGAAATGGCTCAATGAGAAGTTGGGCAACAGTTAGGAGGTATGAGATGAAACAAAACAAAACGCGAGTTGTAATCATGCGTGCTGGGACGAGCAAGGGAATTTTCATCCAGGAATCTGATTTGCCGCAAGATAATCAAGATAGAACAGACTTGATATTAAAAATCTTTGGAAGTCCTGATATTCGCCAGATAGACGGGTTAGGAGGCGCTGACCCCCTGACCAGCAAACTGGCTATCATAGGACCATCAACAAGAGATGACGCAGATGTAGACTATACATTTGGGCAGGTATCATATGTAGCGCCGACTATTGATTATTCTGGCAACTGCGGCAATATCTCATCCGGTGTTGGACCATATGCTGTAGATGAAGGCTTGGTTGAAGTAACAGAACCATATACAACTGTTAGAGTCCATAATACAAACACAGGCAAGATATTGGTTGAGAGGGTTAAGGTAGAAGACGGCATGGCAGTCGTTGAAGGCGATTATGTTATAGCAGGCGTTCCTGGAAGCGGAGAAAAAATTGAGATTGATTTTTCAGGCACAGCCGGGTCCAAAACAGGAAAGCTTTTGCCGACAGGCAATCCAATCGACAAGATGATGGTGAGTGAGATTGGTGAGATAGAGTACTCCCTAGTCGATGCGGCCAATCCAATGGTTTTTGTCAGAGCAAGAGACTTGGGGCTGACAGGTATCGAAACACCAAGCCTGATTGATAAAGATTCTAGGATTCTTAAGATCCTCGAAGAAATTAGAGGTAATGCCGCAGTCATAATCGGTGCAGCAAAAAATCTGGCTGATGCCTTAGAAAACTCTCCCGCGTTCCCAATGGTAGCTTTTGTGGCAGAATCTCAAACCTATAATGATTTCACTACCGGCGATACAATTTCTGAGGGAGATGTTGACTTTGTCTCAAGGCTTATGTTTATGCAAGTTGTCCATAAGACCTATGCCGGCACTGGAACAATTTGTACCGGCGCCGCGGCAAAAATCAAGGGAACTGTTGTCAATGAAGTCATGGAGGCAAAAAATAGAGGCAAGAACCTGACAATCAATATTGGCCATCCTGCAGGTGTTATAGAAATAGACGTGGCCGCGCACGAAGAAAACGGACAATGGGTTTTAGATAAAGCAGCCATCAACAGAACTGCAAGAAGAATCATGGACGGTTATTGTTACACCTCTTGAGGAGTAAAAGATGAATATATTCGATTATCTCATAATTGATATAGGCAGCACATACACCAAACAAAGACTGTTCAAGGACTATGATTTGATAGCATCCGTTCAGTCTCCAACCACTGTGAATCATGTATTGTATGGCATTAACGATGGACAAAGTGAGATTCGAGAGAAGCTTGGGATAGATCAGATAAGCGCACATCATGTGTTGTCCTCCAGCAGTGCCGCAGGAGGACTGAGAATGGTAGCCATAGGCTTCATGATGCGAGTGACGGCAAAGGCTGCCAAAGAGGTGGCCATGAACTCTGGATCGAAAATACTGGAGATTCTGTCTAATGAAAATCCCTCAGACTACAAGATACAAGTGCTTAGAGAGATCAATCCTGACATAATTCTTCTAGCGGGAGGAACCGATGGTGGAGATGAAGAATCCATTTTAAATAATGCAAGTTTGATAGTGGAAAGCAATGTAAAAGCAACCGTGGTTCTAGCGGGCAATCTTTATGCACAGAGAAAAGTGGCAAATATATTAAGAGACGGTGGCGTTGCCTACATAAGGGTTCCGAACATCATGCCAACTATTCACGAGCTGCGTGTCAAAGAAGCTAGAGAAGAGATACACAAGGAGTTCATCAAACAGATTATCAAGGCTCAGGGACTGAATGCCATTCAACAAGTCATCACAAATGACATAATCATACCAACACCGGGAGCAGTGCTAATGGCTGCGGAGTTATTGGGAAAAGGCACTTACAGAATCAGAGGGCTAGGGAGTCTGATAGTGGTTGACCTTGGTGGAGCAACGACAGACGTTCATTCAGTTGTCCCTGAATACGAAGAACTCGATGCTGAGGAAAGAGGATTGGTCGTTACCAATGAAAAACAGGTTTCCTACAGAACCGTGGAAGGCAATATTGGTATGCGGGTTAGTGCTATGGGTGTCTTAGACGCAGTCGATCCGAGACTGATTCTGGAAAGAAGAGGACTGAACACATATGATGTTCTGGAGAGGTTTATGGCTTACTGTTCAATGCTGGAAGAACAACATGAGCATCTGGCACAGAATGCGGAAGAAGAGATATTTGACGAGCTGATCGCACAAACGGCTATCGAAATAGCACTCAAGAGACATGCCGGAAGGATAGCGACAGAGGCGGATGCCATAAGAGGATATTTGCCGGGAATGCCTATGGGCAGAGATTTGAGAATGGTCAAGACTATCATTGGTGTGGGTGGGGTATTTGCCCATAACAAGATAGAAAAAAGCAAACAAATCATACAAAGGGCGTTGAAAGACGCAGGTGCGTTTTTACTGCCCAAAAATCCGCAGATTATTATAGATCAGTCTTACCTATTATTTGCAGCAGGGTGTATCAATGAAGTGGATGCGGACTATGCAATGGAAATCATGAAGAGACAATTTATTGATTCTGATAAAACAAACAAACAGGAGCTATGAGAATGAATTTAAGAAAAGAATTGAAGAGATTATTAGACAACAAGGAAATATTGGTAGCACCCGGAGCCCACGATGTGCTGACAGCCAAAGTTATTGAAAGAGCTGGCTTCAAAGCAGTCTATATGACAGGATATGGACAAGCGGCCAGTTCATTGGGGAAGCCCGATGTAGGTCTACTTACTCTGACTGAAATGCATGACAGGGCATCCAAATTTGTCAGCGCGGTTAATATACCGGTTATAGCTGATGCGGATACTGGATTTGGGAATGCGCTAGGTGTTATGCGAACTGTTGAGTTATATGAAAGGGCAGGCGTAGCCGCTATTCAACTGGAGGATCAGGTAGCGCCTAAAAGGTGTGGACACATGCTTGGAAGAGAAGTCGTGCCAATGGCAGAAATGGTAGGAAAGATTGAAGCGGCTAAGGCAGCAAGAGTGGATGAGGATTTCCTGATTATTGCTAGAACAGATGCTAGGACAAATCATGGATTCGATGAGGCTTTGAAAAGATGCAAGGCTTATGTGGCTGCAGGTGCGGATATTATCTTCCTTGAATCATTGGAATCCGTTGAAGAGATGAAAATCATGAATGATGAAATCACAGTACCCACCTTGGCCAACATGGTTGAGGGCGGCAGAACACCATTATGCAATTGTAAAGAACTGGAAGAGTTGGGGTACAGTCTTGTCATCTGGCCTACAGCGTCGACCTATGTCACTGCTTATATGATGACTGAGCTAATGAGAGAGTTAAAAACAACTGGAACGACAGCAGGGTTTTTGGATAAGATGATAGATTTCGAAGACTTCAACACACTGATTGGGCTTGATGATTACAATGAAATGGGCAAAAAATTTATTCGATGACAAATATTCGAGTAAATGATGAAATAAAAATTTTTATTCACAGGAGGTTATTATGTCAGTTTTAGCAATTAGGAACATTGGTATATTGGTATCGGGAGATATCCATAACCCGAAATTGGATGCCGACACCATAATTGTAAAAGATGGATTGATTGAAGCGATTGGTCATGCTGATCTATTGGGAAAATATACATTGGACGAAGTAATTGATGCCAACGGAACCACTCTCATACCTGGAATAGTAGACACACACGTTCATCCCGTAATCGGAGACTTCACCCCTAGACAGAACATGATGGATTTCATGGAAAGCTCGGTACATGGTGGCATCACAACATTTATATCTGCAGGTGAACCACATACGCCCGGAAGACCGAAGGATCCGGTAGGAACAAAGGCATTAGCTATACTTGGGAAAAAAAGTTCAGAGAATTTCCGACCAGGTGGCGCTAAGCTTCACGGCGGCTCATTGATACTGGAAAAAGGCCTAACAGAAAAGGATTTTGTTGAGTTAGGCCAAGCTGGCGTTGACATTGTTGGCGAGGTTGGCTTAGGTAGCATCAAGAATCCAGTGGATGCGGCACCTATGGTCAGATGGGCAAAAGAGAATGGCATGACTGTCATGATGCACACTGGTGGGACCAGCATTCCAGGAAGCAGTACCATTACCGCAAAAGATGTGATGGATACCAATCCGGATGTGGTCTCTCATATCAATGGTGGTCCGACAGCCATACCTCTTTCTGAAGTCGATAAGCTCATCGACGAGACTGATTTAAGTCTGGAAGTCGTCCAATGTGGCAATTTCAAGGTTATGAAATATGTAGCAGAGAAGCTTTCATCTAAAGGACAATTGAATAGAATGCTGATGGGTACAGACGCACCATCAGGTACCGGTGTGATACCATTGAGTCAGTTAAGAACCATGTCATATCTCGCATCATGTTGCGAGGGTGTATCTGCAGCAGAGGCTATTTGTATCGGAACCGGAAACAATGCGAGAAAATTCAAGTTAAACAGGGGCTTGATTGAAATAGGCAAAGAAGCTGATTTTGTTATTATGGATGCGCCTCTTGGATCAGATGGTGATGATGCGTTGGCTGCACTGGAAGTAGGAGATCTTCCCGGTATAGCTTTTGTCATGGTTGATGGCAAAGTTATTGTCAAAACCAGCAGAAATACTCCACCAGCAACCAGAAAACCAAGCTTTGAAAAATAGATAAAGAGGTAAAATATGATAATTATAGATAAGGAAAAATGCAAAGCCTGCAAATTATGTGAAAAGAATTGTCCAGTCGATGCGATTCATGTGATCGATAAATTGGCGAAAACCAATGAGGCCTGTGTCAGCTGCGGTATATGTTTCAGGGTATGTCCTTTTGATGCCATTGTGAAAGTAAGTGATGCCGCCGATGGTCCACTATGTACTCATTGTCCCGTCAGATGCGCTATTCCTGAAGGTATGACCGGCGCTTGCAAACGATACACCAATGTCGATGGAATCATAACGAGAAACAGAAAACTGGTTGTCGATGCAATCACAAATGAACCAGGAACCAGAAAACTTCCGTACAAACCATTGATCACTGCTGTTGGCAGTGGGACCAATTATCCCTGTTGCAGACCGGCGCCTTTCATCGTACAGGAAAAGATTGAAAATCTTGATGTAATAACCGTTGTAACGGAAGCGCCTCTTAGCTACAGCGGTGTTAAAGTGAAGATTGATACCAATCTGCATATTGGAGAAGAAGGTGCCAAGGTTAAGAGAGACGGCAAACATGTCGGCATGATCACCACTGAAGAGTATGGATCGAAAATGTTAACACTGGGTGGTGCAAATCTTCTAAGTCATGGCAATGACGGGTTTATTGTTGCAAGGACAATTGTTGATCTTGCCAATGGCAGAAGAGTGGTTTTGAAAGTGGACAAAGGCAGCACCATGGAATTGCAGCAAGGTTATCCGCCAATTATTGACGGACAAGAAGAAAAGTTGATGAGAGTGGGCTGTGGCAGTGCCACTATTGGTATGTTTGCCGCTAAGCTAAGTACAGTCGTGGATGAAGCGATTATACTTGACTACCATATTATCGGCTTATTGTCCGAACATCTTGCCGGGAAAGAGGTTGGAATGACCTATAGCGGTGTCGTTCCATATGGAACGAAATCAACTGTGGGTAGATACTTTGGCGCCCAGGGACATGGCTGGGGAGGAACGGAAATTATCAATCCAATCGATGCCATTGTGTCAGTTGACATGAACTTGGCGAAAGAAGGAATGAGAATTCTTGTTACCGAGACCACAGGTCAAAAAGCAGCCTTATTTACTGTTAAGAAGGATGGGAAGGTTGAAGAAATAGACCTGACTGATGATATCATGGAGGCTGTCAATCTAATTAAGAGTACTTGTGAAATTTCTAAAGTGTCAGTTGTTTACACAGGTGGAACTGGTGGCAGCGCAAGAGCAGGTGTGACCAATTTTCCGAGGAAGCTGACAGATGCTGTCCATAGAGAAGAAGTAAACATGACTATAGGTGGAGCACCAGTCTTTTTGTTGCCTGGAGGCGGTATCAACTTCATGGTCGATGTGGCAAAAATGGTGCCTGACTCAACAACTTGGGTCCCAACACCAGCTACCGTAGCACCCATAGAATACACAATGACCAAAAAGACCTATGAGGAATTGGGTGGACACATGGCGTCCATAAGAAGCAAGGAAGAGATACTTAAAGAATTAGGATTGTAAAATGATAGAGATTATGAATGATCAGCGGGTTTTTCTGAATCATGGACCGATTCAAATGGTTCTTGACATATCTTCAAAGGGTTTGAAAGAATCAAAAATCGCTATTGATGTGGCCAACAGGGTTATGGAGCAATTTGAAAAAATGCTGGTGTATATCAATGAAGCAAAGTCAAAAAACATTGAATCAGAAATCCCCGATCATTATCCTGAAGTGCTAAAAAAAATGATGCATGCTGTCAGATTGGTAGGGGACATATCTTACACACCCTTGGCTGCTGTAGCTGGGTCTTTTTCTGAGTTTGCCCTGGAGAGAGCCATAGAGCAAGGTGCTGGAAGAGTAATCATAAACAATGGTGGCGACATAGCCCTAAGGGATATAGAAGGCAACCAAATATTGGTTGGCATACCGTTGACAAATGATCCTTCGGGAAAACGAATAGAAATTGCTATAACAGACAGTATGGGCATAAGAGGGATCTGCACCAGCGGGTTTGGTGGAAGGAGCTTTACCAAAGGAGTAGCGGACAAGGCTGTTGCTTTGGGATATTCGGCATCTGTAGCGGATGTTTGCGCTACCTTTATTGGAAATGAAACAAATGTGGATGATAGGTCTATAGTCAGGGCATTAGCTGACGAAATTGATTCCGGAACAGACTTAACAGGTCAATTGATAACCCTGAGTGTGAACGGATTAAGTAGAGAAAGCAAACTAAGAGCTTTGTTAAATGGCTATTATGCAATGGAAAAATTATACAATAAAAATATTATAATAGGTGGCGTGGTTATGGTCGGTGAGGATGTCATGACGATTCCTGACCACATAGCGGTCATTAAAAACTAGGAGGATAAAATGAGAGTTGAAGATATTAAAATCAGGAAAGTTCTAACGAATGTTGAAGAGATTAAAATCGACGGTGGGAAAGAAATTTCAGATAGCAAGCAACATAAACGAGTAGCTGTTTGTGCTGTGATAGAGAATCCCTTTGCCGGAAGATACGAGAATAGCCTTGAATTGCTGTCAGACTGGGGAGCTTATATCGCGCCGATTTTGATAAAAAAAGGCCTGGATGCTGCAGGATTAAAACCGGAAGAGATAGAGTCCTACGGCAAAGGCGCTATAGTTGGCGCAAATGGAGAGTTGGAGCATGCTGCCGCCATCTTGCACCCTAAACTCGGAAAACCTTTTAGAGAGGCGATTGTTAGAGGATTGGCATTAATACCATCAAATAAAAAAATCGGTGGTATGGGAAGCACACTTGATATAGGCTTGAATCATAAAGACGCTGCTTTTATACGGTCTCATTTTGACTCAATGGAAATCAGAGTACAAGATGCACCAATGGCTAATGAAATTGTGTTAGGGTTGGTTATCACAAATTGTGGAAGACCACATCCAAGGGTAGGTGGATTAACAGTGGATGAAGCAAAATTTGAAGATGGTTTGAGATAGAAACCTTTCAAATGTGAAAATGAACATTTCATATTTGAAATTCAAAAAATATTGAAAAGCTCTGTCTTGCTAAATTTATAACAAATGATTTCAATATTGAAATGAAGCATGTTTTAATTACCAGATTATTGACCATTTAATAGTCAATAATCTGGCATGTTATTTGCAATAGAAATGGGTAGATAGACAAAGAATAGGAGAGAGAGTATGAGAGAATTTGAATATTACAGTCCCAACAACCTTGACGAAGCATTGTCGTTCTTGGGAGATAAAAGCGAAGGCGTTTATTTGATAGCAGGTGGAACCGATATCATGCTGGAGCTTCATAACAAATTCATACAACCAGAGGTTATAGTCAATCTGAAAAGACTGAATGAACTGAACTATATAACTGAAGATGATGAATACGTGAGAATTGGTGCCAATACAACTTTTTCAACTATCGAAAAAAATGATATTATTTTAAGAAATGCGAGGGCTTTGGCACAGGCATCCTCAAAAGTTGGATCGACACAGATTAGAAATTTAGGAACCATTGGCGGCAATATTGTGACTGGATCGGCTTGTGGCGATTCTGTAAGCGCTTTAGTTGCAATGGATGCTGTTTTAGTTATAAAAAGTGCTGTTGGGAAAAGGGAAGTATCCCTTGAAAACTTCTACAAGCCTAATCCAGAACCTAGATATGATGGATGCTATATTAACTTGGCCGGTATTGCGAGAGATGAGATCTTATGTGAGATTTATTTCAAGAGGGCAGCACCAAAGGAGTACTCAGCGTTCAGGAAATTAGGAAAAAGAAAAGCATTGGCAAAATCAATCATCACAGTTGGCATCAGGATGGCATTTGATGATGACAATAGAGTGAGCAACTGCAGAATAGCTTTAGGAGCTGTTGGCAGACATCCTTATAGTGTGACAAGCGCTGAACAAATCGTTGAAGGGAAAAAAATGACAGATGATGTTATCGAAGCCTGTGTCAATGAAGTATCTGATGTTGTTTACAATAATATTCGAGATAGAGCGTCCTGTCCTTTTAAGAAAGAAAGCGTCAAGGAACTGACCAGAGAAGTAATCAACTCAATACTCGGCTATAAGTCCTATAAGGAGGTAGAGTAAATGAAAAAAATCGAAGTATCATTCAAGCTAAATGGGAAGAATATTGTTGTGGAAACCGTCCCGAACAAGAGACTTCTAGATATGTTGAGAGAAGATTTGGATTGTACAAGTGTCAAAGAAGGTTGTGGAGAAGGAGAATGCGGCGCATGCACAGTTCTAATCAATAATGAAGCTGTCACTAGCTGCACAGTTCTGGCTCCACAGGTAGAAGGATGTGAGGTTCTTACAGTTGAAGGGCTTGGAGATGCTGATTCTCTGGACAAACTGCAGGAAACTTTTATACAGTCCGGTGCGGTTCAATGTGGATTTTGCACACCTGGCATGCTTTTATCAGCCAAAGCCTTACTGATAAAAAATCCTCATCCATCTACAGAGGACATTAAGACCGCGATCGAAGGCAATCTATGTAGATGCACAGGCTATAAGAAAATCATAACAGCAGTTGAAAATGCTGTTGGAAAATAAACAGGAGGTGATGAGATGAAAGATGCAAATACGATGGTAGATAGCCAGACCAAGAAAGTTGTCGGTATCAACTTCGAGAAAAAAGATGCGCTGGACAAAGTACTGGGCAAGGCAATGTATGCTGCAGACCTAAAATTTGACAATATGCTGGTGGTAGGTGTCAAAAGAAGTGAAGTGCCGTGTGGAAGAATTGTTAGTGTCAATATCGAAAAAGCGAAGAAACTTCCAGGAGTCGCCGCTGTTCTTACCCATAAGGATATACCGGGACAAAATGGTGTGGGCATTATAACTAAAGAAGAACCCGTATTAGTGATTGATAAAATTAGAAGACAAGGCGATGCTATAGTTTTAGTAGCAGCTGAAAATAGAAAAATTCTTGAAGAAGCCCTCGATTTGGTTGAAGTGATTATTGAAGAGACAAAAGGCGTTTATACCATCCAAGATGCTTTAAAAGAAGACTCACCCAAAATCCACGGAGACACAAATGTATTGGCAAAAAGATTCCTCACTAGAGGAGATGTGGATGCGGCTTTCAAGAAATGTGATATCATTATTGAAAACGATTACCATAC
>DMAP01000398.1 GCA_003446975.1 Clostridiales bacterium
TTCCTTTCAGAGGAAATGTGGTTGATTTTATAGTCATTCAGATCAGAATAGATAAAGACATGCTTATCGCACCAGCCTTCGATTCCTTCGACTTCAGGGTGATTCCTGTTGCCGAAGATGATGATGTCATAGCTGTCGTCACAGTGCTGTCGTACAATTTTATGTATCCTTCTCACCTTTGGGCAGGTGGCATCGATAATCCGTATATTGTTTCTCTCGCAATAGCTGTACACGGATTGACCAACCCCATGGGAGCGTATCACCAGGTTTGACCCATCCAACCCTTCCAAATCTTCAACAATCTCCAAACCCTTATCTTTAAGGCTTGCAAGAACATCATTGTTATGGATCAGTTCACCGTAGCTATATAAAGGCTTGTTATTCAATTTTAATGCTTCTTCAGTCAATGCCAATGCCCTTTCCACACCAAAACAGGTAGCATAGTGGTCAGCCCTAATGATTTCCATGATTATCATCCTTGAAACTGGATTTCAGATTGTAGATCCTTTTCATGATGTCAATGCTAATATCCGTATATTGCTTGGAGTCCAGCGTGCTTTTGTCCAGGTGGTTATAGTCGTATTTTTCGCCGTAATAGATGTCAATCCGACCAAACAATCTGTACTTGGAATCGATATAGACAGGAAGTACTGTCGCCTTGGATCGAATCACCAACATCCCGATTCCTCCTTTGACAGAGCTTTCACTGAAACCTTTAACCCTTGTTCCTTCCGGGAAAATGCCCAATGTGTTGTTGTCCTTAAGTATTCTGAGGGAATTTTTAAGAGCAGATAATGAATTACCTTCCCTGTCCACAGGGAAAACCTTGATTTTTGTCAGAAGAAATTTAAGAAAGCTGTTTTCAAACAGCTCTTTCTTCGCAATATAGCTTATCTCATCTTTAAATGTGATAGCAACCACAAAGGGATCAAACCAGGAGGAATGGTTGGCGCATAAAACCAATGGTTCGCCTTCGTTGATCCTTGTATTATCTTTATAATGAACCTTTATTCTGAACAGGATGTTCAATATGACAAATACAATTGCCCTGACAATCTTATAAAACATTAATCCTCCATCCTGACATATTCTATAATGGTATCAATCACCTGATCAATACCAATGTTAGATGTGTCAATCTCCACCGCATCTGCAGCCTTTTTCAATGGTGCCAATTCCCTGTTACTGTCATTTTTATCTCTAGTTCTAATGGCTTCTATCGTCTCTGATAGGGAAACGTCCTTGCCAGAATTCTTCAACTCCTGATACCGTCTGCGGCCACGAACCTCATGGCTGGCATTCAAGAAAAACTTGAAGTCCGCATTTGGAAATACAACAGTGCCGATGTCACGACCTTCCATGACAACATTGTTGTTCTCAGCCAGCTTTCTCTGAAAATTTGTTGCAAAGGATCTGATAACAGGGTTTTTGGAATAGTCTGAGGTTTTGCTTGAGATATTGTTCTCTCGAATCTCATTATCGATGACAGTGCCTTGGAAATAGATATGTTCACTGGTATATACCAGATCAATGCTTTTAAGATATGTCTCGAGTGCTTCTCTGTCATCCAGTTCTATTCCATCCTTGATCAGGCTGTAAGTGATTGCTCTGTATATGGCGCCTGTGTCTATAAACAAGTATCCCAAAATCTCGCTGATTTTTTTGGCAACCGTGCTTTTCCCCGCACCGGCCGGTCCATCTATGGCAATGATCATGTTTCCTCCGATTAAAGCTTTTTTAAATCTGGTCTGAGCTTCTCTGCCCCTTTCAGGTAGACATGTGTCGGACTGGACAAATCCACGTTATTGACAAACATCAAAACCCGGATGCAAAATGGCAAGCTGCCCTCAACATTCATTTCCTGTGTGCACATCAAGGTCGCATTTTCAAACCCTATCTCGCGGGCGAATTTTGCGGGATAAGCCTTTGTGATATCCTTGGTGGCAGTGAAAATAACGCTTTCAACATCTGAAGCGGTAATTTGGTTGGAACTTAAAATTTCTTCCAGCAAAATAAGGGTATTTGCTCGTATTTCAGATTCTGAGTTGTTTTTAATCGTTATGGCACCGCGAATCGTCTTCATAAAATCACCTTTAATATTATAGTATAATTTGAAAATTAAAACAACAAAAAAAACCGGGATCAATACCCGGTATCCTTATTTTTTAAAATCATTATCCTTATTGTAGATGCTGTACTTGTCCCAAACATTCTCCAATAAGTCAAAATACTTCAGAATTTCATCTTTCTCCTGCATGCCAACACTCATAATGAGAGAGTTGATGACCGCCATAGGTGTTACGAGGGAGTCTACAAATGATACCATATTGCTCTTTCCGAGCAAGGCGATGTCAGCCAGCTGGTAGAATGGCGATGCCTCTGTATCCGTTATTGCGATTACCTTGGCTTTTCTATCAATGGCGAACTTGACTGCATCCATAGTCTGCCTGGAATAGCGAGGATAACTTATGACGATAAACAGATCGTTTTCGTTAATTCTAATCAACTGCTCAAAAACAGAATTGGTATTCTGATTAACGATCTTGACATTCTCCAATATGACATCCAGATAAAAACCCAGATAAAGAGCCAGTGCATAAGAACTTCTCATACCAAGAATATAGATCTTTTTAGCGCCAAGTATCAAGGATGCTGCATTGTTGAGTCGTTCTTGGTCCAAGTCCTCCAGATAGTTTTTCAAGGAGTTGATCTCGTTTTTTAGGATTTTATTGATGAACTCCTCTGAATCCTTCGGTGTCTCGTTAAGTGAGATTCTCTGGACGGTGGTCAACTTGTTCTTTATCATGACTTGCAAAGCTTGCTGCAGGTCAGGAAAGCCATCAAATCCAAGGGCAGTGGCAAACCTGACAACAGTCGACTCGCTGACATCCACTGTCTTCCCAATCTTGGCTGCTGTCATGAAGGCGGCCTTATCATATTGTTCAATGATGAACTGGGCAATTGCCTTTTGGCCTTTGCTGAACTTGTAGTAATTGCTCTGAATAATTTTGATTAAGTCTTCGTTGGTTTTAAATGCCATTTGACCATCCTTCTTGTCAAATCATGGAAACACCCTTGTAAAAAGCGGTTTTGTTGATATCATCGGTTCCAGGTGGAACTCTTTTCAAAACAGCCTTAAGGATATTCTCTTCTTTGACAATATCTAGTACTTTACTGATGACACCTAAAGAAATGATATTGGCGACCATAGGTCTTTTCATATCTTCTATCGCAGTTTTTAAAATTGGAAGGTTGTAAATCTTGAACCCATTTTCCCCTCTCAGCTCAATGCTGTCATCTACTATAAGTATACCATCATTTTTTAAGGATGCAATATATTGATCATAAGATTTTTG
>DMAP01000399.1 GCA_003446975.1 Clostridiales bacterium
GTTATATTCATTAAAAGACTATTCTCAAAAAATTCTGGTTTTGGGAGACATGTTCGGGACAGGAGACAATGAAATCGAGAACCATTTTCAGATAGGCAAGGAGATTGATCCTGACAAGATAGATTATATTTACACATTAGGTCTGTTGGGAGAGTATTTCGGCAAAGGCGCAGCGACCAATTTCAAAGAGTGTAGGATTGCATCATGTCAATCAAAGGAAGAAATACTTGAAGGCCTGAAGAAGGTGATACAGAAGGACAGCATCATTCTCGTGAAAGGTTCAAGAATAGTAAAGTTGGAAGAATTGGTTGAAAAACTGTTGACTATCCACATTAGTTAGTTTATTTAGAGAGCTAAACACTTATTTCGTGAGCGGCTCTTTTTAAATGTGGGAACTTCTAGGCTGTAGTTTACGACTAATCAAATAATAAGTGTTACTAAAGGAAATTTAAACCTATGTCTGATATAATATAACAGAATATAAAACTGAAGGAGGAAACAATGGTTAGAAGGATGAAAATAATTGTTTTGGTTGGTGTACTGCTAGCTATAATGGCACTGTCAGCTGGTAATTTGGGAATGGAGGCAGAAGCCACAACCATTAAACTCCTGGTAAACGGCAAAGATATTACATCACTTTCCAGTCCCTTGATAGTCAATGACAGAACCCTTGTTCCGATAAGATTTGTCTCTGAGGAGATTGGCGCTGATGTCAAGTGGGACGGTGCCAACAGGACCGTAACAGTTGTAAAGGGAAATAGGAGTGTATTCTTAAGGATCGACAGCTATATGGTTGAATATAACAACGGTGAGATGTATCAGTTAAGTGATGTGGCGCCGTTGATTATCAACGATAGAACCTATGTGCCATTGAGATTGATCAGTAACGCTCTCGGAATCGGTATAGAGTGGGATGCAAGTGCTAGAACAGTAAAGGTAGACTCCAATAAAACATCTGTCATGGAGAGATTCCATGATGTCAAAATTACTTCACAGGAGTCTAATCAAACTATTAGTGGAAAAACTATGATTACCTTCAGCTTCGGCGACAAATACAAGGAGCTTGTCGAAGAAGTCAAATTACTGCTTCTGGACAAGAATACAGCAACAGGTTTTGTTGTATCTGCAGAAAAGCAATTGACGGGTTCTCTTGATTACATTCCATCCATAGAAGAAAACGGTGTGAAGATAATAGTTGTTGCTTTATATGATAAAAATGGTCAGTTTGTAGGAGGAGACACCCAAACAGTCAATATAGACGTCAAGCCACAGATGCTCATAGATGGCATTAAGGACTATGGTATATATAATGATACCATCACTTTTACCCCAGACGTCAATTTTGTACCGACATACGTAGATTATGAACTGACAAGGCTTGACAACAATCGGGTTACAAAAATAGAAAAAATAGATCCATTCGGGCCATATACCTGGACACCAGGCAAGGAATCCGAAGGCAATTACAACCTCCGAATGATAGCATATGATCAATCCGGCAAAGCTTACGTAGGGAGGACCTACACATTCACCATATTAGTGGAGAGGTACCTCAACCTTAGAGGTGTAACTAAAGATATGGTAATCAACAAGCCTGTTACATTGCTGGCTTCGAGAAATTTTGATGTGACGGAGACCCAATACCTCATCAAGAATTTGGATACCGGCGTTGAAAGCGTACTTAGTACTATCCCATATGGTGGATACACTTGGTTTCCTGGCGAAGAACATTCAGGCGATAAAGCTTTAATGGTAAGAGTGAAGGATATTTATGGCATCACACGGGATAGTAGCTATATAGCCGTGAAAGTTGATGGATCACCACGGGTTCAACTTAGAGGAGTCGGACCGAATCAGGTTTTGACAAGCGAAGCCAAGCTTAGTGTCAATGCCAATGCAGAATTCGAGAGTGTCAATTATATATTGACCAACAACAATACAGGTACAAAAAGAATTATCGCTCAGGGAGCAAATCCAAAAGATGAGATAGCCTACAAACCTTTGTCTACTGACGGACAAAATGTTTCCATAGTTGCTGAAGCTCTTTATAAAGGTCAAAAAGTCTTTTCAGAGAGTATTTCCTTTAGAGTTTATCTAGGTGATCTTTATGGTCCGAAAGCAATCATTGAAGAAGATAAATTCATTCAATTTGCATCGGATATGGCTAAGAAATCTTTTGAACAGACAGGAATGTCAGCCGCTTTGCAAACTGCACAGGCTATATTGGAAACTGGATGGGGACAAAGTCTGCCTGTAGACAAATACAGCGGTAAGTTTTCTTATAATCTGTTCGGGATAAAGGGGTCATCAAGTAATGGCTCGGTTACATCCAATACCTGGGAGGTTTACAATGGCGTAACCTACAGAGTGGATGCAGCCTTTAGGGCCTATAACAACGTACAGGAAAGCTGGGATGATCATAAAGGAATCCTGCTGAATCTTGAAAGATACCAACCCTTCAGAGATGTCATGTACCATAGCAGTCTAGGCGCTTGGGCTGTAAGACGGGCAGGCTATGCGACCGATCCTCTGTATTCTTGGAAGCTAATGAATATTATTAATCGTTATAATCTTAAAGAATTGGATAGAATTAAAATATGAAGTGCTGTATTGCACAAAAAACTGAATCGAAAAAAGAACATATCAAGTAATTAGATAAGTTCTTTTGTAAAAAAATCATTTGTTCTTATAAATCATTCTGAGATAGGATTTTTCAAAACCCATCTTTTCATAAAGCTTAATGGCACGATTGTTGCTCCTTTCAACATGGAGTGATATCTTGCCATTTGCTGATTCTATGGCTTTACTCAGCAATTGGGTCGCGATACCTCTTCCTTTAATGGATTTTTTGGTTGCGATATAACCAAGATGGTATGTGGGTATAAAGACCTCGAATCCTGTATGTATAACGACTGTCACGCCAGCAAGCTCATTGTTGTAAAATGCCATGATAACAAAACCATCCTTAAAAGCCGATTGAATCGCTTCTTTAATTTCGTAATGTGGATCTGTATACTCCATCATCCAATTATCAATGGTACTCACCAAATCATCAATGGTCATATCCATTTCTTTTAATTCTACTTGCCGCACATTAAGATCAACACGGCCATCGTTGAGTATAATCACATGGTTGCCGTTAGTTATATTGCCTTTTTCAACTTCCTTCATGAAGCCTGCTATGGCATAACCTTGCTCTATACTGAACTTGACTTTCTCAAGTTCTTTAAACTTAGCCGTATATTTCAGGAGTTCCTCTTCATTGATGCCTATAATGGTGCCATTTGCATCATAAATCGATTCGAGAGCATCCTGGGCTATTGTGCTATCAAAATTGAGCAGATGTTTGTTATTTTTATTGAGTTTTAATGTTGATTCTTTCAGTGGGATTATTTTAGCGCTGTTTCTCTTAAAGGATTCATAGATAACATTTCCATCATTGATAGTGCAGCTGTATAACTTTGGCAGTTTTTCTATAACATCATTGTTCCATAAGGATCTGAATCCCAGACTGATGCCAGAAGTGCTGAAGCCATAGCTCATCAGTGAAAATACAGAATCTATATCATTTTTTATCTGGTTGTTCAGTTCAATTGAAATTGAAGACAATGCAGTCATATTAAGAATATTGTTGTCAATGCCTAAGGTGGCATTGTACCAACCCTTTTCATTACAGATGCGTTCACTGTATTTAATGCCCTCAGCTTGATTTTTGCCATAGCGAATGATTTCAATATTATCAGGTTCGTACTTGGCGCTTCTTCTAGATCTGGTTTTCTCAGGATAAATCAATACAATCTTCAAATCTTTGTAATATTGACTCAATACAGCTAGTGATCTGGAAAGACTTCCATATCCTGCTACGCATATTGTTTTTTTATTGATTGCAATAGCATCTTTAATCAATAAATGAGCGACTCTGTCAATTCTGTTGCCTGAAGGATTGTTTCCTTCAAGTTTAAGATAGATGTTCGAAACGCCTAGATATTTTTCCAGTTTTTCAGCTCTGAGAATGGGTGTTTTTCCAACCATGTTAATGATTGTGCTTCTATTCATAATTGCCTCCTTTACGTGATTCTGAACTTAATCATATCGCATTTTTGAACATTTGTAAAATTTACGGCTTTTGAAAAAGAAATTATACTGATTTTAATTAAATATGCGATATAATAAATTGAACAAAAAATGAAAATCAATCTAGAGGTGAGAAAAAATGAGTGCTGGAAGCAAACTGTTCAAATTATTGATATTGTTAGCAATAATTATCTTTATTGCAACCGGATGTATGAGCAAGGCAGAAAAAGAGGAAATTAGCGTGATGATCGTTGATATTGATAAGATTGGTGAGGTTACTTTGGAAAGCGAGGCTTTAATCACTAAGATAGAAAATGATTTTAATAATTTAAGCGAGAAACAGAAAAAAGAAATTTCGAACCATAACACTTTAGTAAACGCAAGAATTGAACTGGATAGATTAAGAGACGAGGAAGAACAGCGCTTGGAAACGGAAAGACAGCGTCTTGAAGAAGAAAGGCTGCGATTGGAAGCGTCAATGAACGCATGTGTTCGCGTTGCTGAATTAATTTCAGAAGGCCAGTATGAAATGGCCATCGAGCATTTCAATGATTTAGGTGCAGAAACAATAGAAGTTGGAAAAGATAGAATCGAAGAAGCGTTTCATCTAGCAGTTGATATTAATAGGGTGAAAGGGAGTTTTGACAAGGCGTTGGGGACATTGGATATTTTTCGGGATCTGGCACTTCTTGGAGATTCATTATCCATCGATGAAAGCAGTGCGTATTATGAAACCATAAAATATGTGGAAAATGTACTGGAGTTTGATGAAAAGTATACCCCTTACAAAGCTGCCATTGATTTGTATATGTCTGATGATGTTAGTATTCTGACTGGTAGCATAATTAACGCCTCCAAGTACTTGGAACCTGAGAAGTGGGCAGAGGCATTGCCTTTTTTGGAACAGACGATTGCAATCATGAATAAGATTGACTTTCAGAAATTCGGTATTGAATATTACGGAATCAAAGAAGCCGAAGATGTTAAATCAGCGTACATAGAAGCACTTGAAGAGATATTGTCATCAATTAAAACAGCAGACTTGTCAGGTGTTGAAATCGGTATCAATCACTTTTACACCGTTTCGAATCAAGTAATCGCCTTTAATGACGAACTGACTACCATTATTAATCAGATGAAGAATGATTTATCACAATTGAATCATTAGTTGCATGAACACCATTACGGCCTGATTTTTTAGCCATAAGCAAACACAGGTCGCTTTTTTCAATCAACTGAGATGGTGATGAATCAGCTTGTGGAATCATGGTCGCACATCCAATGGAAAGAGTCAGATATCCAGATATGGGAGAGCCTTCGTGTATGATTTGCCCGTCATTGATGGCTGCTACTATAGTATCTGCTACTTGCACAGCTCCGTTGCTATCGGTATT
>DMAP01000289.1 GCA_003446975.1 Clostridiales bacterium
TAAAGGGATTCTACGATATTAAAACCTTTAATTTATTAATCGGGTTTGGCTTGGCTACTTTACTGATCATAATTGTTGCCAATGTATCTGTGGTTTTTTATTCTTATATACTGGACGTGAATGCCAGCACATTGATGTTGCCTGGGTTTGATAGGGTAATATATAAGATCACAAGCAAATTGCTGGTGATTTTACCGGCTTATATGATAGGGAAATTTTTGTCTAATGCCGAAATCAAGGTATCATACTTCTCTGTTGTTACTTTAGTTGTCGTTTTTATCAATGTTGCATTGACTTTTTTTAGTATTAACTTGTATCTTGACGCTGAAATGCCAAACAGTCCAGAGTTTTTCTATGCAATTATAGCACTATTGATTATTACAGCCTCTGGCATATTGGTAATCAATCTCGCTTTTAAGGTTATCCATCAAGAACGTAAAGAACTCCAATGGAACAGTATGAAAAAAGAATACGAGAGTCAGTTGAAGCATATGGATGAAATGAATAGGGTACTGAAAACTATGAGTGCTCAAAGACATGACTATATAGCACACTTGGAGACGATAGGTTCACTATTGAAGAATAAGGAATTTGAAAGGGCTGATGCATATACCAACCAGCTTTTTATTGATGAGCAACAAATCAATACCAAAATAAGAATAGAGAATAAACTGATTATGGCAATTTTAAATTACAAGCAGCAGACAATTAACGCAAAAGACATCAGATTTGAACATTACATCAATATTCCTGAGTTGTTACCGATTGCGGATGTAGATTTGACTATCATTCTGACCAATGCTTTAAATAATGCCATTGAAGCATGCGAAAGGATACCTTCTGATAGAAATATTGAACTGTATATGAATTTTGAACTTAACAAACTAAAGATTAAAATGGTCAATTCATTTGATGGTGAGTTGAAGGTTGTGGGAAACCAGATAGAAACGTTGAAGGAAAATGATATATGGCATGGAAGAGGGTTGGAGAATATCAGAGCAACAGTCGAAAAATACAATGGCTATTTTAAAATTGCCAGCAACAATAATCTGTTCACAATGGAAGTGCTGATATAGAAAAAATATAAATGATTTCTCGCTTTTAAAAATGTCATTAATGCTATAAAATGATATGGTTGGACATTCGTTTGAATAGGCTTAGTTTGGGGAGGCTTTTAATTATGAGTAAAGTAAAAATCGCATCAATTGTTGTAATAGTTTTGGCTCTGGTTGGCACTGGGATTTACATGCTTTTGCCAAAAGAAGACCCACTCGTGGAAATGAGTACATTTGAGAAGTTTGAGGCGGCATTAGCTAGACAGAGCGAGATAAAAGAAGCCGATATGTTGATCAATTTCAACATCGATATTGCAACAAATGATCCATCGATGACCAGAATGGCTGAAATACTTCGAGAAGTGGATTTCAATTACAACATTAAACAGAACATGAAAAGTTTGGATAATCTATTGATAGAAGGCTTGTTATCTATGTCCTACCACCAAGAGCCAGCGCTCAATCTAGATTTTTACATGGACGGTGAAAAAATTATTTTTGGGTCAAAAGACCTGATCACACAGCTCTTTTACTTGAACTTCAAGGATTATGAAAAGTATATGCAGGATATCCTGGCCTCTTATGGCAATGAATCGCAGATGCCTTCATTCTCCATGGATGTTCAGGAAATCATGAGGCGGTCTGTGGAATTCCGAAAGGAATTTTATTCTTTGGAGGGGATAGAAGGCATTGAAAATTTCAATGGAGACAAATATAGAGACATGTTGGAAGAGGGACTTGAAGGTCTCCTGATTGAAGTAGAGCCTTTTGATGTTCCAATAATGGAGAATGGTCAAATCAAACAAGTAAGTTGTCGCGGTATGCAGTTGGTCTTCAATGAAACCCAGCTGATTGAACTGATGATACCGATACTTGAAGAGGCTAAAAATGATGGGGAACTCAAAAAAATCATAATCACAAAGGCAGAGCAGTATATGACATTCGCCAACACACTCTACAGCATCGATTATGAGGCGATGGGTATTGAAGATCCATACGCTGCAATCAATGAAGGTATAGATGATCTTGAGGAGAATTATATCCCTCGCATTGAAGAACTGATTAAGATACTGAATGATTATAAAGAGACTTACTCAGGCAGGGGTTTTAGCATTGACAACATAATTGGGATTGATAATGCTGGGATGATTATATATTGGGATATGGCACTCACAGCTAATTTGGGGCTAGGTGACACTGCGGGTGAAACGATAAAAATTCGTTCACGATCTATCACCAACTCATATAATCAGAGCCTGGAATTCAGTGATTATTCAAAAATTACAGAAGAAGGTATAAATGTAGTAGAATTGATGGCGTATCCTGACTCGGTAGAATCTCAGATGGTTTTGATGCAGCTCTACGGATCTTTTATGCAAAAGATGTCTCTCAATCCCTTGTTCAGAGATATTATAATGGAGATTGGGGTCTATTAGCGGATGATTAAACGGATAGCTTTTCTTTTTTCCTTCAACACGAAAAATATCCTGCTGGATTATAAGAAAATGTTCCTGTTGTTTATACTGCCACTTATTATTCTTGGCGTTGTGTTGATAATCTTCAATCAGGAAAACAAGATAGACAGCCCAACAGAGAAAATCAGAATTGGGATTGTTGATTTGGAACAAACCAATGTCAGTAAAATGCTCATTTCAAATATAACAGAGGAAGAGACGGTATCAAATCTATTGGATTTCTACATGTTTGATCTGAACCAAGCGGAAGATACATTGAAATCAGGTGAGATTACTGCTTTTATTGTAATTCCGGAGAATTTCTCAACAGGATTGCTCAATATGGAAAATCCGCCTATCAATATTGTTTATGATGGCAGTCATTCAATTGAGTTCTTTATTATATACAAAACGGTGGAAAGCTTTTCCAAATATGTGAACTATGTTGAAATATGTACCGCTTCAGAGTATTATGCCTTAATCGATATGGGATTCTCAACAGAAGATGCCTTGAAAATCAATGACACAGTGTCATTCAGATTGATTATGGATACCCTGGGGAGAAAAATACTTTTCGACAATAAGCCTATCTATCAGTTTCCTTCTGTTTCATCTTTGATTTATCATGGCATTTCAATATTTGTGCTGATTATGTTTTATATTAGCACACTTTGCGCTTTGGACATCATAGAGGAAAAGAAAGCAGGGATTTTAACCAGAATAAGGCTATCGGGCACAGGTGTCTTTTCGTTTTACATGATAAAAGCCCTGGTATTCACACTTCTGACGACAGTTTGGATGTGCTGCATTTTGATTGGTTATCAGCAGTTATTCATAATGAAGCTTGATTTTACAATGATGGGGCTTACAATTTTGGCCATCAGCTTTCTGATGAATGCTTTTTATATAGGTATGGCTGAAATCATAAGAGATAAAGAAGGGTTTTTGAGTTTCACATCCCTGTTTATTGTGTCATTCGCATTTTTAGGAGGGACATTTTTCCCTGTAGCATTACTGCCCTACACATTAAATAGATTGACTGGATTTAGCCCTAATCTAGTGGCAACCAAAAACATCATCAACCTTATGTACAATAATATTGATAAGTTAAATCAGCTGCAATTTATAATGGCAAGTTTTCTTGTTGGTGTGGCTATCATACTCATGTCCACATTAATGGCCAGAAAAGGAGAGTTCAGATGATCCATATAATAAAATTAAGGATCAGAATGTTTTTTTCCAAAAAAATAATGTTATTGCTCTTCGTGGTTTTCCCCTTGCTTTTCTCCTTCATATCGCTAAATTATCTGAAGGCCGATGATTTCGAGATTAAAACGACGATTGGCATCATTGATGCGGATCAAACAGATTTTTCAAAAAATATAATCGAAAGACTGCAGAGCGATGAATCACTGATGGTGTTCGTCTTGGATGAGGACTCGGGAAAAGAGGCATTGATTAGAGAGGCCATCATTGGATTGTACATCATTAAAGATGGTTTTTCGCAAGCTGTGAAGACAGGCAATACGCATAGGATTATCGAGGTAAGGTACCTGGCTGACAATTATACCGCACCAGGGATTACTGATCTGATTACCCCCCATTTTATATTTGACATTTTGAAGGAGCAAACCATTCTGACGGTCAATAGAGCGGCCTTTCCTAATAATCCGGATATGTCCATGCAGTTTAGAAATCGGTTTCTAGAACATACAATACTATATGAGAACTCTGAAGAGCTGGAGCTTCAGGTTATGTTGAACTCAATAGAATCAGATGCTGGCGAGCCTTTGTTTAGCACTTCAAAAGAGATAATTATCAGATATTTTTTGAGCATCTTGCTTATATTTTTGATTATAACCGGATTCTATCAGGCAATCCAAATCAATGTAGATAAGGAGCACGGAATAATTGGCAGAGTAAAATTGTCCCGATGTCCATATCACCAATATGTTTTGGGGAATATTGCAGGAATAGCGCTTATTGTGTTTGTCATCTCTGCAATGCAGATTCTGTTACTAAAAAGTATGTTGTTCTATCATCTGGAACTGTCAAAGATAGTACCTTCTTTAGCTGTATATTCTCTATCTATCTCCCTACTCTCTCTGGTGGCTATGTCAATATTTAAAAAAGGATCTGACTTTCAGACAGCAATTCCATACCTGATAATCGCGATATGGATTTCTGGGGGGTGGATATACAGCGAGACAGTCATTAAATCAGATATGCTCAGATTTGTAGGTCGATTGCCTGGAATGTTGATCAAGGATGATCTGATTATTCAATTCACTGATATCGGTCAACAGATTAGTATGAATCATATTGCATGGGAATTGGGTTTTCAAATGATTATGTTTTTGTTTGTATATATAAAAGGGAAATCGAGGTATGAAAGACATGTTGATTGAAATGCATCATATCAATAAAAAGTATAGGGAAGTGGCGGTACTCAATGATTTGAACATAAAAATTGAGCGGGGATCCATCGCCGGTATAATTGGGCCAAATAGTGTTGGCAAAACAACGTTGCTTAATATTATGAGCGGACTTGTCACACCCGATACCGGAGATGTTTTTTTTGAAGGGAACACTATTTCTGACAATAAGCACCTCATCGGATATGTTCCGCAGGAGATTGCTTTGTATCAAGATCTGTCGGTGAAGGAGAATTTCAGGTTTTTTTCCGGTATTTATGGTCTGAGCAAAAAGGATGCAGCCGATAGAACGGCATATATATACGACATTATGGTGTTGAAGGATGTTCATAAGACAAGAATCAAAAACCTGTCAGGTGGCATGAAAAGGCGAATCAATATTGGTGTTGAGTTGTTGAAAGATCCCAAAGTGTTGATTATGGATGAATCGACGGTTGGGATAGATTTGAGTGCAAGAATCGGCATTACTGATTTGGTGAAAAAATTGAATGGAGAAGGAATAACCATCGTTTTCACCAGTCATCACATGAATGAGTTGGAGAACATATGCACAGACTTTTATTTTCTGAAAGATGGAAGAGTTGTGTTGGCTGGCGATAGAGAGGAGATTCTTGAAGAACATGGCGAAAGTCGAACTTTAGAGCAAATATATAGCGATATATATCGGATTGTTGAATAAAAATTACTAATCATGCAAAAATTTATTGACAGCTCATGAAATAGTATGCTAGAATCACAATCAATTAAGAAATCAAATGCAGTGATGGAGAAAAAAGTTTTCTAAAAGGCAAGTTATAGAGAGTCGGCAAGGGTGGAAGTCGATACTGTCAAGAAAATACACTCACTCCAGAGCAGATCTTCTGAAAAAGTAGGAAGGTACGTATGCCCCGTTAAAGGCTTAGAGTTTATCAGAACTTGAATCGAGAGATTTCTGTATGTTTTCATACCGAAATAAACAGAGTGGTACCGCGGGAAGCATCCCGTCTCTGACATTAGTCAGAGACGGGATTTTTTGATTTCAAAAAACAAAGGAGAATATGATGAGTAAATTGATTAAGATCTTCGACACGACCCTGAGAGATGGTGAGCAATCACCTGGATGCTCTATGAACCTAAAAGAAAAGATTCAAATGGCCAAACAATTGGAAAGACTGAAAGTTGATATTATCGAGGCTGGATTTGCCGCCGCTTCTCCCGGAGATATGAATGCCATCAAAGAAATAGCTTCCGAGATCAAAAATGTAACTATAGCCAGTTTATCTAGAGCTGAAAAGGACGACATCGACAAAGCCTGGGAGAGCATAAAACATGCAGTTGATCCAAGAATTCACACTTTCATAGCGACCTCGCCAATTCATATGGAATACAAGCTGCAGATGAAACCTGAGCAGGTGATGGACCAAGCGGAGGCAATGGTTAAATATGCTAAAAAATATGTCTCAAATATAGAGTTCTCAGCAGAAGACGCAACCAGAAGCGACACAGATTTCCTGGCAAAAATATTTACAAGAGCAATCAAAGCAGGCGCGACCACAATCAATATACCTGACACAGTCGGTTATACTACACCGGATGAATATTATGAATTTATGTTGGAATTGAGAAAGAAATGCCCTGCCATGGACAAGGTGGCCATTTCCGTTCATTGTCATAATGACCTGGGATTGGGTGTCGCTAACTCTCTTGCGGCCATGAGAGCCGGCGCGACACAAATTGAGTGCACCATCAATGGCATCGGGGAAAGAGCTGGCAATGCCGCTTTGGAAGAAATTGTCATGGCAGTCAATACGCGAAGAGATAGATATGATTATCGGTTCAACATAGATACCACTCAGATAATGAGATCAAGCGAGTTGCTGACCAGCATTACCGGTGTGAAGGTTCAACCTAACAAGGCTATTGTTGGTGCCAACGCTTTTGCCCATGAGGCTGGGATACATCAACATGGCATGTTGAGCAATAAAGAGACATATGAAATCATGACACCGGAATCAGTAGGATTGACAACAAACAAGCTGGTTTTAGGCAAGCATTCGGGACGACATGCATTCAACGACAAAATCATTTCCATGGGCTATCATTTAACAAAAGAAGAATTGGACGAAGCCTTTAAAAAATTCAAAGACATAGCTGACAAGAAGAAGGAGGTCTATGACAGGGATATTGACGCTTTGGTATCAAGACAAAACATAGATGTGCCTAAAGAACTGTCTCTGGAGAGATTTGTCATCAATAGCGGCAATACGATTACATCAACCGCCTCAGTCAGAATCAAAATGAAAAACAGCTCCATCGAAGAGGTGGCAACAGGTGATGGCCCGATAGATGCGGCTTTTAAAGCCATAGAAAAAATTGTCGGTAAAAGACTGAAGCTTGAGGATTATGCCCTAAATTCCATAACGGAAGGCGAAGACGCTCTTGGAGACGCTACAGTCAAGCTTAGGGAAAATGGACATGTATATATAGGCAGAGGATTATCAACGGATGTTGTAGAGGCTAGCGTGAAGGCATATATTAATGCTGTGAATAAAATGATCTACGATCAAGAGCAAAACAGGG
>DMAP01000076.1 GCA_003446975.1 Clostridiales bacterium
CAGAGCCTCAGCACATTCTCTTCCCATATGAAAAACATTGTTGAGATATTCAATGAAATTGAAGACAATTCCCTGGTTTTGCTGGATGAGGTTGGCGCCGGAACCGATCCTGTGGAGGGAGCAGCACTGGCGACGGCCATATTGGACAGATTGAACCAGTACAATATCGTAACTGCCGCAACAACGCATTACAGTGAGCTAAAGATCTATGCCCTGACAAAACCCGGAGTTATCAATGGCAGTGTGGAGTTCGATGTGGAGACCCTCAGCCCAACCTATCGTGTTTTGATAGGCGTTCCGGGGAAGTCAAACGCCTTTGAGATCTCAAAGAAACTGGGATTGAAGCCTGAAGTGATAGAACAGGCCAGGGGATTGGTGGAGTCCAACAATATTGAGTTTGAGGATGCCCTTCTAAAAATAGATCGAGACAGAAAAGAGATTGAAGAGGCAAAGGAAGAGATTCTAAGATTGCAGGGCGAACAGGCAGCCCTAAAAGAGAAGATCAGAAGAGAAGAGAGAAAAATTGCCGAACAGAAAGACAAAATCTTGAAAGATGCCAAATACGAAGCGAGAAAACTGATGGAAGCGACAAAAAATGAGTCCACCGCTATCATCAGTCGATTGGAGAAATACAGCAGCGATTTGGACAAGGCATCTAGAAAAGACATCAACGATATACGAGACACCATCAACCAGTCCATCAAGAATATGTCAGAGAGCGGTTATATTTTGGAAACGCATGATGAGAATCAGGATATACGACTTTGGGATCATGTGTTTATCAGCTCATTGAATCAGAAGGGACAGGTGGTTTCAGAGCCAGCCAATGATGGCAAGGTTACAGTCCAGGCTGGTGCATTGAAGCTGAACGTTCCCATCAACACACTGAAGAAAATCAAGGCTGAAGTTACAGAGGAGAAACCCAAAAGCTATAGAAAAGGCTTTGACATCACCAACAAAAACATTAAGACATCCATAGATTTGAGAGGTATGAGCCTGGAAGAGGCTTTTCTGGAAATAGACAAATATTTGGATGATGCTTATTTCTCCGGATTGAATGAGGTACAACTGATACACGGCAAGGGAACCGGCGTGTTGAGGCAGGGTATTGCTGAATTCTTGAGGAAGCATCAGCTGGTCAAGGATTACCGATTGGGAGAGTTTGGAGAGGGTGGATCAGGCATTACTGTCGTAAAATTCAAATAGGAGCAAGCTATGATTGTGAGCGCGTGCCTGCTGGGCATAAACTGTAAATATAATGGAGAGAGCAACTACAACCAACGCATTCTGGAACTGACTAAAAACGAACGAGTGATTCCCGTTTGTCCTGAGCAATTGGGGGGTCTTACAACACCCAGGCTTCCCTGTGAGATTGTCATAATCAACGGGGAAAAGAGAGTTATGAGGAAGGATGGCATAGATGTGACTGAGGCTTTCCTCAAAGGTGCGGAAGAGACTTTGAAAATTGCGAAGTTATTCAACGTGAAAAAGGCAATACTAAAAACGAAAAGTCCTTCATGCGGATCTTGTCAGATCTATGACGGCACATTCGGCGGCGGGCTGGTGGAAGGGTCTGGAGTTGCAGCTGATCTACTGGCAAAAAACCATATTCTGGTGTTTGATGAGGACAATTATTCACCCGAGATTGTTGACATGGATTGACCCTTGTGCTAATCTCAAATAATAAGTTTTGTGGAGGATAACATGATTGATTATAAAATAAAGGTTGCCGAATTGTTCAGCGGTTTGGTGGATGACGTGACGTTGGAAGATATCTATGGAATGGTAGAAATCCCTCCTAATTCCCATTTGGGTGATTTCGCCGTGCCATGTTTCAGATTCGCCAAGACAATGAGGAAGTCGCCAAATATGATAGCGGAAACTATCGCTTCTCAGATTCCGGCAGACGAGAATTTTGACAAGGTAGTCAACGAGGGACCTTATGTGAATTTCTTTGTCAGCAAGACGAGTTATGCCAAAGACATTTTAACGGAAATACATACTAAGAAAGAAAAATACGGAACCAAAGACATAGGCCAGGGCAGAAGTGTGATCGTGGAATTCTCGTCGCCTAATATCGCCAAGCCATTTCATATAGGTCACATAAGGACAACCATAATCGGAAATGTCCTTTACAACATTTATAAATTCATGGGTTATAATGCAATAGCAATCAATCACTTGGGGGATTACGGCACCCAGTTTGGAATGCTGATTTCAGCCTATAAAAAATGGGGTGTGAAGGAAGAGATAGAGAAAAATCCGATTCCTGAGCTTCTGAAACTATATATCAGATTCAACGAGGAAACAGAAAAAACACCTGAACTGATTGATGAGGCAAGAAATTGGTTTAGAGAACTGGAGAATGGCAATGAAGAGGCCATCGGACTGTGGCAGTGGTTCAAGGACGTCAGCATGATCGAGTTCAACAGGGTATATGAGATGCTCGGCATAAAGTTTGATTCTTTTGCAGGTGAAAGCTTTTACTCCGATAAAATGCCAAGAGTCATAGATGAACTGATAGAAAAGAATCTGCTGAAGGATTCACAGGGTGCCAAGATAGTTGACCTAGGTGCTTACGACCTGCCTTCACCTTTGATTCAGAAGAGCGATGGCTCCACCCTATATATCACCAGAGACATTGCGGCAGCCATTTACAGAAAGGAAACCTACGACTTCTACAAGAATATCTATGTCGTTGGCGCACAGCAGAATCTTCATTTCCAGCAATGGATCAAAATTGTTGAGTTGATGGGCTATGAATGGGCCAAGGATTGTATCCATGTGCCATTTGGCATGGTCAGCCTGGAAGAGGGAACACTCTCAACTAGAAAGGGTCGTGTGGTATTTTTGGAGGATGTCCTGAAAAAAGCTGTGGAAAAGACCCTGGAAATCATCAATGAAAGAAATCCGGGCCTGGAGAACAAAGAGGATGTGGCGAAAAAAGTCGGTATCGGAGCTGTTTTGTTCCAAGAGCTGTACAATAACAGAATAAAAGACTACACATTTTCCTGGGAAAAGACACTGAGCTTCGAAGGGGAGACAGGACCCTATACACAATACACCTATGCCAGAACCTGCAGCATATTGAACAAGTATGGGGATAATGTGTCAACAGAGGTTGACTATAACCTTATTAAAGACGAAAAGGAGTTTGAAGTCACGTAAGCCTTGTCGAATTTCGGTGATGTCATTGATAGCTCAATGGAGAAAAACGAGCCTTTTTATATTACAAGATACATCGTTGATCTGGCACAAAAGTTCAATAAATTCTACAACAATTCCCACATTTTGGTGGATGATGAAGAATTGATGAAAAGCAGAGTGCTGCTGACTTATGCAGTCAATATAACAATTAAGAATGGTCTGGATTTGTTGGGGATAGAAGCTCCAGAAAAGATGTAGCAACAAAATCGCAAAAAAACAAAAGATTGAAAAAGTGTTGACAATTGAATATGGCTGAATTATAATACACTCTACTCATAAAATACGATATCAAAAAGCTTGAATGACTCGTTTTTTGTTATCAAATACTCGAATCTCAAAGCAATATTTATAGGTTCGAAAGATGAAAAGAGGAATTGTATATATGAAAAAGCGATTTAAAATTGTGTCGACACTACTGGCATGTGTGGTCATCATACTGTCCGTACAGACAGCAACATCTGCGGATATGCTGGCAAAAAGCGACACAGACAACAATATTCAAGAGAATGCGGAGGAGCCTGATTCGGATAGGACCTTGGTTCACACGATAACTGAAGACCAGATGCGTGAACTGACAATGAAATTGAATATGATAGCCAAGGTTGAGAAAAAGAATCTTGTTGAATACATTGATGAATTGACTGGATTGGGGCAAGATACAGCTAGGATGATTATTGACCGCTGCGAAGAAGTGGGATTGGATCCATTTGTTGTGTTGGCCATCATCCGTGTGGAAAGCAACTTCAATACCTATACGGTTGGCGCTCTTGGAGAACGTGGTTTGGGACAGCTTATGGCAAATACGGCTGAACCTGTGGCTGCTAGACTAGGCGTCGCCTATGATCCGGACAAGTTGTTTGAGCCAGAATACAATGTTCTGTTATTCACAACGCAACTGAAATACCTGTATGAGTTTTATGATTGGGACTTCCATAAAACATTGACCGCTTACAATAGGGGACAGTATGGTCTTGAAAAGTATATTGCTTCCAGAAGCTCACATGTCAACCCAGAGGTGAGTGATTACTCTCTGATGATATTGGACTTTGCGACCAAATACAAATATGAGTTTGATAATCAATAAAAAAGCATATATAATATAGCTGACGCGTCAGCTATATTTTTTTGCCAGGAGACAGCTGTGGAGAGATTCAAAACAAATCTATATCATCTAATGCTTCAAGAAAGACTTGAAAGGTATAAGGAAATTGAAGATCAGCGTTTCAATCAGCCTATCTATTGCTATAAAGACAGAATGCAATTTTTCATTATTATCATGAAATGCCTGACATACTCGGAAAAATCCGGGATAATCCTGAACATAGACAGATTGAAAGACGAACTGCGCCTATGGCCATATTATGTCAATGGCAGTACTGATGACGAAAAACTGCTGCATTTTGGTCTGATTCCTATTGTCATGTCCAACGGAAAGATAGAGGATCTGAATCGAACGATCAGTCAGTACTTGGATTTCTTTTCTGTTGAAGTTGGTAGGATTCCTGGGCTGTTGCGCTATGCTTATTTTATTCAGGCGATCTGCACAGAAGGATTTGCCGCAGATGTTTCAGACAAGGCAAAGAACCAGCTGATAAATTTCTCCTATACAGAAGTCTTCCAGGATGTGGACAAACAAAAGATAATCGCTTTTGAAAAAGCCAGAATTTTGGAGATATCGAGATCCGCAGATGATTACTCTAGCGATTTGATTGCTTCCGGAGTCTGGCGTCACACACATGACCTGCCTGGAATCGTGACGAATGATGACGGATGGCAAAATCTGGTTATGACTCTTTACAGCTACCTGGAAGGACTGGGAAAGGGACAGCTAAAAGCCATCCCCTATATTAAGAGGGATGCCAAGCTGTATAATCAGAAAGCTGGTAGTAGGATCATCCACAGCAATTTTGGTGAAACAGTTGTATTGAAAAACGAGAAAACCGCAACAGGAAAAACAATCATTGTCAATACTAGATACGGGTGTTATAAATTCAACGACTAAAGAGGAAAAGATGAATACGATATTGGTGGCAATCAACAGCAAGTTCTCTCATAGCAATCTAGCGGTGAGGTACTTAAGTGACTATCTGAGAAAACAAACACAAATCAAGAGCTCCTTTCTGGAATTGACCATCAATCAGGATGTTGAACATATGATATCCAAAATTCTTGAACATAAACCGGATGCAGTGGGATTTTCCTGCTATATTTGGAACATTGATCTGGTGCTGCGGATCGCTGAAACCATCAAGATAGGCAACAGCGGCATCCTAATTATTTTGGGCGGACCGGAGGTATCCTTTGACTCTGCCAAAACCATGGAAAAGTATCCATTCGTTGATTTTATCATCAGGGGAGAGGGAGAGCTGCCACTTAATCAGCTAATCGCCACATTGAATGAGAAAAAAACCCTTGAGTCGATAAGGGGATTGACCTATCGTTCCAATAACACAATTGTCGTCAACGATGACCAGAAATCATATGTCCCACTGGATGATTTGGATTACCCTTATGCAGAAAACGAGGATTTTTCAAACCAATATATCTATTATGAAACAACTCGGGGATGTCCCTTCAATTGCAGTTACTGCTTGTCATCCAGCGAGCAAGGGGTCAGAAAGCTATCCTTGGAGAGAATCCACGAGGATATTATCAAGCTTGTGAGAACGAGAGCCAATGCAGTTAAACTAGTGGATAGGACGTTTAATTTTGACCAGAAACGGGCAATGGAAATCATGTCCCTTATCGTATCGGTCAATCATAACAACATGAAGTTCCATATGGAAATGACTGCAGAGATCATGGATGAAGCATTTGTTGCATTTATCAATGAGTTGCCTGTGGATATGTTTCAGTTCGAGATTGGCGTCCAATCCACCAATCCAGAAACCTTGTCAGCCGTCAACAGAAGATCGGACTACCAAACCCTGTCTGGGATCACCCGTAAAATCATAGCGGGCAAGAACGCCCATGTCCACTTGGATCTGATTGCCGGCTTACCACTGGAAAGCTATGACCTATTCAAAAAATCATTCAATGACATATACAAACTCAAGGCCGAGAAACTCCAGTTAGGGTTCCTGAAGGTCTTGAAAGGCACAAGGATCCGGAATGATGCGGAATTTTATGGCATCAGATATCTGGATAAGGCACCCTATGAGGTGGTGAAAACAGATCATATCAGTCTGACTGAGCTGCTGTTCCTGAAAAGGATTGAAAAATTGGTGACGCTGTATTATGATGAGCATTATTTTTCCAACACACTAGATGAGATCATGGCGTTTGCAGAACCATTTGACTTTTTTGAGGATTTCGCCAGATATTGGACGAGGCACGACTTATATGACAGCTATCATAAAAAAAGCCTGCTTTTTGATATAATCTATGATTATATTTTGGAAAGGTACCAATATGACATAAGGGACAGCTTGCTTGATGATTTTCTTCTTTCAGAGAGAAACACGGAGATACCAAAATATCTCTATGACAAGGAAGAAAAAAAGTACGCTCATTTGAAACATGATCTTTTGAATAATTTAGATTTCAAGAGCACCTATTTTCAAAACCAGATTTATGTGCCGAACAAAAAATTGGTAAATGACTTCAGATTGATAGAAAAAAACAACGAATACCATGCCTATGTCTATGGAGATAAAAACAATATTTTCAGCAGAAGCAAAAAAATAAATGTCACCATATTACTTCAAGGAGAATGATATGTCTTACAAGA
>DMAP01000005.1 GCA_003446975.1 Clostridiales bacterium
TATCCTCGGGTAAATGGCAGATTCATATCGATAGGTTGCTTGCTGATAAACGCCTGGTTTATTTCTATCCGGATATTATCCGTACTGGAAACATTCAAAAACCACATCTCGATGTGTTGCTAGATCTGATTCGTAAAGACGTTGTTTCCCCTGACAGGGCTAATTGCCTGAGGTACGGCAGTGTAACTGAAGGTATAGATCCTCAAACAATTGCCGATTTTTGCCTGTCATTGGCAAAACTTGGTAGCCAAGCAAGCTGGTCAGCATTGGATATTATTTACATGTACTGCTTTGGCAACAAGGGCAGTATTGAAAAAATCCGCGAGCCACTCAAACTATTGGTCATAGAAGTCCCGCTACATAAGGATCAAACAGTAACAGCAATGGATGCTCATCACTGGCACGATATGGCAGAAAAATTGTTGAAAGTGCATGATAAAGAGTTTGCTATTGCTTTATCCAATCAACTTATTTCTGCCTGTCGGCTTGGTTTAAATCACGGAGATATCTGGCATTACACCAAGCCCCTGTTAAGCGATCTTATGCGCGATTATGGTGATTCGCTCTGGCCAATGTTTGGTAATGCGATCGCACAGGCTAAGGGAATTGAGCTGTATTGGCTTCAACAGTTGCTTGATAGAGAAAATAGTTTTTCAAACCAGATGCCGAGCGTTTTATCGATGGTGCCAGTGGATAGTGTGATTTCTTGGTGTGAAGAGCTTCCCGAGTTAGGGCCCAGCTTTGTTGCAAATTGTGTAAATATCTTGGAGACAGTAGATGGGATGCAACAGCCTTCTAAGTTATTTGTCGCATTACTTGTGAGCTTTGGAGATGATAAACGTGTTGCCAGTTCTCTTTCGGCAAATATGGGCACTCGTGGCTGGTCTGGGTCGCTAGTGCCGTATCTTGAAGCGGATAAAGCGGCCCTTGGCCTCTTACTCGAACATGAAAGCGGTAATGTCAGGCGATGGATAAAAAACCATATAGATTACATTGACCGGCAAATCCAAGATGAGTCTATCAAAGATGATGAGCAAAATTTAGGTATATTTTAAAAATAAGCAACAAACTATCAATTCCAATCATGTTCGCTGAATATTTAGGTTCAGAGTAAATTTAAACTTGTGTAAACTGCCAGAGGACCCCTCTACATTTCGTAAATCCATCCCCAGGTTAATAGATCTACTGTATCTTTGATGCCGTCAGTCAAGATACAGTGGAACTATCTTGACTTTGGAATCGCCATAAATTTGATTGTCCAAGACACGACTTAGGCGGCTTATGTCATTTATTGAGTCGAAGGCTTGGGGAGAGTTCCGGCTGGATTTGTGATTTGTACAATTAAGTGCAACAGACTAAAAACTGACAGAAAGGATATGGAAATTCAATTCGCAGGAATAGCTGGAATCACACAGCAATGCATAGATGCAGTTTTAAGATATCTGCAATACGGCGGTTCGATAAAAAAGATTGTAATTCTCACCAACAACCACAATCATGCTTTAGTTCTTTACACAGAGCAAGCTGAGGTCGTCGCGATCAAGGCTGGATTTGCTTCTGGCTATCCAGGAGAAGGTCCACGCGGGTTTGCTTATATTCTTACGCTCTTAAATACACTCGAGATTGAGATCAATGAGTATGATATTGCAAGGAATGTCATTGAAAAAATCGATTGCTCACGTCTAACAGACTCCGAATTAGATAAAATAGTAAACTCGAGGCCTGTGAGGCCAACTCGTTGGCGCAACTATATTTATGATTTAGAAAACAAGTATTCAACAAAAGAACTACTGGCAAGATTTCCTTATGTTATCCCTTTTTCGATCATTGATTCCAGACTATTTGATCTTTCAGCTTCATTCTGGGATGCTCCCGGTGACAAGATTCTTCAGGGATTCAAGAGACTTGAAGATGTGATTCGCGAACGCTGTGAACTTGACAATCATGGTAGCAAACTGTTTCAGAAGGCGTTCCTTGGAGATAAGTCAATATTGCTCTGGCCCGGCTTGAATACTGGAGAGATTACAGGCCGTGCTAATCTGTTTATCTCTACATATGGGGCGTTCCGAAATCGGAGAGCACACAAAGAAATAAAAGAGGATCCCAAGAGTCAATTAACTGAATTCCTGGCACTAAATTTGTTATTCATATTGGAAGCTGAATCAAAGGTAAGATTTAACAATGGCGATCAAGGTGTATCAGTTGATACTGATGCCAATTCCCAATAGACAAAAAAGTGTGCTAAAAAAACGTGGCTGTAAATGCTAAACAGAGTCGTCTTTTCTGTTTATTTTGGTTAATGTTATCTATAAAGTTACTCGGAAACCAAATACATCATGATTACTTTTCTACAACCAGTAATTGAGGTGACATTTATCTGCATTATTAATTTTTAAGGCTAAGTTATGGCAACAGCAGAACAAATAAAATCATTGATTCGATCTCGGTTTAGCGATGACTCGGAGCGATTTTATTCAATTGCACTTCAAGTAGCAGCCCATGAAGCACGGCAAGGGCATACAGCTCTTGCCCATGACATTCGCGACCTTATTGATGCCGAGCGCAAGAAAAAAAGCCCGCATATTATTGCTTTTCCAAAGAACTTGCAAGGATTGGTATTGACAGAAGAGCCCTCAACACCGATCACAGCCATGGTAACGCCAAATATTATTCGAGAACGTTTGAATAGGGTTTTACATGAATATCGCCAGCAAGGAAAATTAAAATCTCACGGATTACGACATCGGCGTAAGATATTGTTAATAGGCCCCCCTGGAACCGGTAAAACTATGAGTGCAAAGGTACTTGCCAATGAACTCCACTTGCAATTACATACAATTCAGGTGGATCGACTGGTTACCAAATTTATGGGGGAGACTAGCGCAAAACTACGTCAAATTTTTGATTTGATTCAGCAGGAACACGGCGTCTATCTCTTTGATGAATTTGATGCAATTGGTGGTGATCGCTCCTTAAATAATGAAGTGGGTGAGATGCGGCGTGTGCTTAATGCTTTTCTCCAGTTCATTGAACAAGACACCTCGGATAGTCTTATTATTGCAGCAACAAATAATCCTAATCTCCTTGATCGAGCCTTATTCCGACGCTTTGATGATGTTCTCTATTACGAAAACCCAGAGATTGAAGAACGAAAATCATTAATTGCTAATGTGTTGGGGACGTTTATAGTTTCTCGTTTTAGCTGGAAGCAAGTCCTGCAAGAGAGCGCCGGACTCAGCTACTCGGAAATTGATCACTCCTGTCGAGATGCTATTAAAAATGCAATTCTTGCTGATCGAAAAAAAATCTCCGCAAAGCAACTTTTGATTACTATTAAAGAACGAAAAGGAACACATCAGGGAATTAGGGTGTAATCGAAATGCCTGCGAACTTACCTCATCTCGTTGTAGCAGACTTTTCACAAGAGAGCTTTACCGGAACGGGTGGAGGTCCTCAGATACCCCGCCCGCCCAGGGCTCGAAACGAACATAGTGCTTTATTAAGACAACAGTTGAATCAGGCTTGGACGGAAGCAGAAAATGATGCTGTTGTTTACCAATCTCACCGAAATGGGGTTTATCTTGAATTTAAAGGGGAAGAGGGCTACAGACTTATCACCAAAAGTCTGGAGAAATTAAACGGATCTTCCACCAATCGGACTCGACTCCTTAATGTTCGTAAAGAGCTTGTTCAAACAGAGATTGGAGCACCACCAAAAGAAATTGTATTTGCAACTATCTTTGTACCAAACGCAAAAAAAGAGCTCCTTTTTAAACAGATTGACAAATATGCTTCTGAAGATAATGCCAGATCTGGTCAACCTAAAAATGCAGCGTTGCTTGAAAGCGTTTCCAATATCCGCAAAGCTCTTGAAATTGAGTCGTTCTGGCAGGATGTAAAAGACTTGATACCAAAAGATTCGCCAGAATGGTGTGAAGTTTGGCTCAGTTCCGATCAAGATGAAGTAATTCAACGATTTAATACTTTGCTTAGTCAGCAACAGATCAATTCCACAACCGGTATCATTTGCTTTCCAGAACGGGCAGTCAAAATTATCCATGCTAATCGCAGTCAGTTGGAAACAATAACACGATTGTCAGATGATATAGCTGAATACCGGCGTGCCAAAGAAACATCCGCTTTTTGGCTGGAGCAGGAGAACCAGGTCCAAGCCGAATGGATAAGCAACATCCTTGAACGTCTGAAATTTGACGAGAACTCTAATGTTGCTATTTGCATTCTAGATACTGGTGTGAATAATGGCCATCCGCTTCTTGGGCCTTGCCTCTTATCTGAAGACTGCCAAAGTGTAAATCCTTACTGGGGAAGTCATGACCATAATAAACATGGCACGTTAATGGCGGGCGTCTCTGCCTATGGCAATTTTCAGGAGATTTTGACTCATAGTGAGAATATTTGCTTAAATCATTGCCTCGAATCTGTCAAAATTTTACCTCCAAATGGAGCATCAGATCCAGAGTTATGGGGGTATATAACCTCTCAGGGTGTTTCCAGGGCCTTAATTCAAGCACCAGGCAGGAAGCGGGTTACTTGTATGGCTATAAACTCTGTTGATACCAGGGATCAAGGGAGACCTTCTTCCTGGTCTGCTGAATTGGATCAAATTTGTTCCGGCACTGATAACAATGGCAATAAACTCTTCATTGTCAGCGGTGGCAATTGCAATGAGACCAGAACATTAGAAGAATGTAGTGATTATCCAGGAACACAGGTACGGGAATCAATTCATGACCCTGCTCAATCCTGGAATGCATTAACAGTTGGAGCATTCACAAAACTTATCCATATCAGTGACGCTACCCTCTCTGGCTATGAGCCAATAGCACCAGCAGGCGGATTATCGCCTTTTTCTACAACCTCTTTGACGTGGGATGAAAAATGGCCAATTAAGCCCGAGATTATGATGGAAGGCGGAAATCTTGCGAAAGATGCCTCCGGCTTCGTCACAGAATGTGATGATTTTTCTTTACTGTCCACTTTTTACGATCCTCAAGAAGCCCATTTCTACCCCTTCAATATGACAAGTGCGGCTACGGCTCAAGCCGCATGGTTTGCAGCACAGATTCAAGCAGAGTATCCAGATTATTGGCCAGAGACAATTCGCGGACTGTTAGTTCATTCAGCCGAATGGACTGATACAATGAAACAACATTTCCTGCCAGATGAGACAAAAACTTCTTACAAGCAGCTAATTAGAATTTGTGGGTATGGAGTGCCCGATTTAGAAAAAGCGCGATTTTCTGCGAGAAACAGTCTCACGTTAATTGCGCAGTCAGAATTGCAGCCGTTTGATAAAAAGGTGAGCGGTAATGGCTTTTGCACTAAAGATATGCATCTATATGAACTGCCATGGCCTAAAGAAGTACTGGAGTCTCTTACTGCTGAGACCAGAGTTCAGATGAGAATCACACTATCTTATTTCATAGAACCTGGGCCTGGTGAAATTGGTTGGCAAGATCGCTATCGATATGCATCACACGGATTGCGGTTTCATTTGAACTCACCTGGAGAAGAAAAAGAACATTTTAAGCGACGCATCAATGTTGCAGCAAGAGATGAAGAAAATGGGCATCCAGGCACCTCAAGCGCATCAGATTATTGGGTCCTGGGAGGGCAAGCCCGTAACAAAGGATCAATTCATTCAGATATATGGAAGGGCTATGCTTCTGATTTGGCAACATCTAACTTGATAGCTATCCTCCCAACAATTGGTTGGTGGCGTGAACGTGCACATCTTGGTAAGTGGGATAAAAAGACACGCTATGCACTTATTGTCACCATAACTACCCCTGCACAAAGTGAGGATATTTACACCCCTGTCGCAATCAAACTAGGTATTCCTGTTCCTGTCGAAATCAACGTTTAGAATGACATAAAAAGGTGGGTCTTTGCTTGACTCATCTAAAATGCAAAATTTTCCTGGATGTCGATTTTGCAATAGTCCAGATATCTCCTATGCATGACAACAGGTCTGACAATATTTTTGACGATGACGATGCTCTTGATTTTGTTATCTACGAGGAGATTGAGACGCATGGTCAAGAGCGAAAGGGTGGAAAAGGCGGCTGTCTCGGTGTTGTAGTGCTACTGTTGTTACCGGCGG
>DMAP01000281.1 GCA_003446975.1 Clostridiales bacterium
AACGAGTGTCTTGGTTGACACTACGGAAAATTAAAAGGGGGTAATAAAATGAGCAATCAAAAATGTATTGCTATGCTGTTGGCTGGAGGTCAGGGTAGCAGATTAAAAGATTTAACGAACAATAATGCGAAGCCGGGCGTCATGTTCGGGGGGAAATATAGGATTATCGATTTCAGCCTGAGCAACTGTTTTCATTCCAATATTTATACGGTAGGTGTTTTGACTCAATACAAGCCTCTTTTACTGAACCGATATATAGGAACAGGAAACTCATGGGCTTTGGATAAACTGGATCAAGGTGTATACATTCTTCCTCCCTATATGGACAAGGAAGGTGGAAACTGGTATAAAAATACGGCAGATGCAGTATATCAGAATATTGAGTTTATCGATATGTACAATCCGGAGTACGTTCTGATTCTATCCGGAGACCATATTTATAAGATGGATTACTCCAAAATGCTTGACTTCACCATCGAAAAGAACGCAGACCTGACAGTCTCAGTTATGGAAGTAGAGTGGGAGGAAGCCACTAGGTTTGGCATTACAAATGTTGACAAGGATATGAGAATCATAGAGTTTGATGAAAAACCGGAAAAACCTAAAAACAACATGGCGTCTATGGGTGTCTATATATTCAGATGGGACGTATTGAAGGAAATTCTAGTCAGGGATGCGGGGGACGAGTCTTCAGAGCACGATTTCGGCAAGAATATCATACCTACATTGATTAATGAAGGCAAAGCGATTTACTCTTATCTTTTCGACGGTTACTGGAAGGACGTAGGGACTATCGACAGCTACTATAAAGCCAATATGGATCTGCTCAAACCAGACTCAGCCTTGGATTTGGCTTCCAAGGACATGAGGGTTTATTCCAATAACAGAAATCGACAACCCCATTATGTAGGGGTTGATGCAGAAATAACCAATAGCCTGGTTTGTGACGGCTGTTTGATAGAAGGAAACATCTCGAACTCCATTTTGTCCTATGAGGTGACTATTGGCAAGAATGCGGTGGTAAAAGATTCAATACTGTTTAGCAAGGTAGTGATCGAAGAAGGAGCGGTTGTCGAAAAAACAATAGTCGGAGAAAATGTGACAATTCCTAAAAATACTGTCAATGGCAGTGTGGACAGCGATAAAATTTTGGTCATAGCTTAAGGGGGAGGTAGCATTATGAGAAATGTAGTCGGTATTATAATCAATAGTCCCAATCAAAGTGATCTAGGTGAACTTGTTAACCATAGAAGCATCCATACCGTCCCTATTGGCGGGAAGTATAGGTTGATAGATTTTGCACTCTCAAACATGGTTAATTCAGGGATTCAAAACATAGGTGTCATTGGTTCATACCTGTATCGATCGTTGGTAGATCACCTGGGTTCAGGAGAGGAATGGAACCTAAGTGCCAAAAGCAATGATCTGGCCATTCTTCATGGTGGAAGAAATGTCAAAATCGGAGAAATCACAAGGATCAATCTGCAGGATTTCATTGATAATGAAGCTTTCTTTACCAAAATTAGCAAAGAGGTTGAAAGTTTCGTTATCTGTGGATGTAATATAATCTACAACTTCGACCTGACTGAAGCGTTGGATTTCCACAAAAAGAAAGATGCTGATATTACCATGGTGTTTAAGAGGGATTATCAGGGGCAAATACTCAATAAAGAGGTTATTCTGCAAACCGAAGACGGAATGGTCCAGGAAATCATCTACAGTGCTGATAAAAGATCGACAGATTCCAATGTTTTCGTGGATACTTTGGTCATTAAGAAGGAAATACTTCTGGATATACTTGAAAACGTTAAAAAAACAGGCAGCATCGATTTGATAGACATCATCAAGGATAATTTGGGTGCTCTGAGAGTGGCGGGATATTACTTGAATGGTTATGTCAAAATCATCAATTCAATCAAATCCTATTTTGACTGCTCTATGGATATGCTTAATCTGGATATTCAGAAAGAACTGCTGCATAGCGATAGAAAGATCTATACCAAAGCAAAGGACAATCATCCTGCAAAATACAACCATAACTCAGAGGCAAGGAACTCTTTGGTTGCCAGTGGAACCAATATAAAAGGGCATATTGAGAATAGCATTATTTTCCGGGAGGCAAAGATAGAAGAAGGCGCTAAAGTGAAAAACTGTGTGATTATGCAGCAGTGTATAATAGGTGAAAATAGTGTGGTCGTCAATGCGATCTTAGACAAATATGTGAAAATAGGCAGCAATAAAATATTGGTGGGGACAGAGAAGGAGCCACTGATTATCAAGAAGGATTCAATAGTTTGAGGAGGATACCATATGAAAATATTATATGTTACATCTGAAGCAGCTCCTTTTGCAAAAAGCGGCGGTCTGGGTGATGTAGCCGGATCTCTTCCAAAAGCGCTAAAACAAAAGGGCGTCGATATAAGAGTAATACTGCCTCTGTATCGAGATATACCCGATAGTTTTAAGAAGAATATGGAAGTGATAGGGAGCTACGAGGTTGAACTGAACTGGCGGAAGCAAATATGCGAAATCAGTAGACTGACAATGGATGACGTTGTTTATTATTTCATTGGAAACAGCTATTATTTTGACAGAGATGGATTGTATGGCTATTTTGACGAAGCGGAAAGATATCTATTCTTTTCAAAGGCGGTACTTGACTTTGTTCCAAAATTTGATTTTTGGCCCGATATCGTTCATTGCAATGATTGGCAATCAGCTATAATACCTTTTGTCCTTGAAAAGCAATACAGAACCCATTATAGACAACTCAAATCGGTTCTCTCAATACATAATATAAAGTACCAAGGCGTGTATGGCGAAGACACCATTATGGATATACTTGGTTTGAACAAGGAAGATCTTACTAGGGATATAGAGTATAAAGGCGATACCAACATGATGAAAGCTGGCATCTACAATGCCAATTGGGTGACCACAGTATCTCCGACCTATGCCAAGGAGTTGGAATATGAGTATTATGGAGAAGGGCTTCACGGTGTCATCAAAGCCAACAACCATAAAATGACGGGCATATTAAACGGGATAGACTATGGCATCTATAATCCGCAAACGGACAAGCATCTTTATGTGAATTACACCAAATCACTCAAAAAGAAGAATGAAAATAAAAGACAACTCATGAAAGAGCTTGACTTGAAATATGACGAGGACAAACCGCTGGTGGGGATAATTTCCAGATTAGATGAGCTAAAGGGTATCGATCTGATTACTGGGGTGATCTATGAAATCATGAAACTTGGTCTGAACCTGGTCGTGCTGGGAACAGGAGACAAAAAATATGAAGATGTCTTCAAGCATATTCACAATAGCTTTCCGGACAACATATCAGTCAATATAAAATTTGATTCTGCCACAGCATCCAAGATTTACGCGGCAAGCGATATCATTCTGATGCCTTCCAGGGTTGAACCATGTGGACTGACGCAGATTATTGCACTTAAGTATGGTACCATTCCATTAGTAAGGAGAACCGGCGGATTAAACGACACCATCACAAAATTTGATGTTGTCAGCGGAGAAGGGAATGGCTTTGTTTTTAACTCCTATAACGCCCATGAGATGCTTTCAGAGCTAAACAGGGCTGTTTGCCTTTTTAGAGTCAATCGTGATTCATGGAACAAATTGGTTGCCAATGCCTTCAAATCTAGATTTGATTGGAGCCAATCTGCCAATCAATATATAGAAATATACGACAA